>DROE01000166.1 GCA_011322005.1 Devosia sp. | reverse complement strand
TATGGTCTTCAATCCTTCGCTTGGTCCTGTCACAAAAAACGCTCCGTCACAATGGTTCAATCCAAACATGAAACGGTCTATTTTGGCGACAAGGAGAAACTTTACAGAGATGTTCTTGAGCGTGCCTATGCCGAGTTGCGTGTTGGAGAGCAGGCGTTGAATCTCGCCCAACTGCCTCCTTTCCAGGCAATCGAAAAATTTATTCTGTTCAGCTTTGATTTTCTTTTGAAGCATCCCTATTTTGTTCCGCTCCTGAACGATGAAAACTTGCACAAAGCCAGGCACATCAAAAGTCTGAACGCCTGGCACAACTACATGTGCAGTTGCGCGACACGATTGGTGGCGCACTGGAGCGCAGATTGAACGACGGGACCTTTAGGCGCCGCATTGAACCGATCGACCTTTACATCTCCATTGCATCCTTGTGTTTCTTTTATCATTCCAACGCCCACACCATGTCTGTGATTTTTCAGCGCGAGCTGATGGCGGAATCCGAAATCGAACGGCGACGCTCGCATATTGTGGAGATGGTGATGGGATATCTTGTCACCGACTGAGCATTGGCCCGGCGTGAGTTGAAGGTTATCATTCCCGACGGTGCGGGACTCTGGTAACCTATGTTCTTTGCCTTCCCTGCCAGATCGCGAACCCGGATGCTCTTGCTGGTGATCCCGGCGCGATTCGAACGCGCGACCCCAAGATTAGGAATCTTGTGCTCTATCCAGCTGAGCTACGGGACCACGGCTCTGGTTTAACAGAGCGGTGCGAACCGGGCCACTGAAAATTGCTGGGACGGCATCCCTGCCACATCACCGGTACCCGGACGTATAGCGGGATGGGTCAACGCGGGTTATCCCAGCCGCCTGCCCGTTTTGCTGTCGAACAGGTGAATGGATTTTGCCGCCATGTTCAAGTCCAGCACATCCCCCGGGGCCATGGCGCGGATACCCTCGAGGCGCGCAACCAGTTCGGTGCCGTTTTCACCCAGCGTGCCGTGGACAAGGGTGTCCGCGCCCAATTGCTCAATCACCCGCACATTGAGGGACAGACGCAAACTGTTGGCATCCCCCCCAATATCCTTCAGATGTTCGGGACGCACACCAAAGGTCACGGACCGCCCCCCTTGCGCACCAAGGGGTTCGGGAAGGGAGATTTTTGCCCCTCCCGCCAGAGTGACAGCACCACCCTTGTCGTCCAGTTCTGCGTCAAGCAGGTTCATCGAGGGCGAGCCGATAAAACCCGCAACGAACACCGTTGCCGGTTTTTCGTAAACTTCGATCGGCGTGCCCAATTGCTCGACAACGCCCCCGTTCAAAACGGCAAGCCGATGACCAAGAGTCATCGCCTCCACCTGGTCATGGGTCACATAGACGCTGGTAATTCCAAGATCCTCCTGAAGCTTCTTGATTTCCAGGCGCATCTGCACCCGCAGCTTGGCATCAAGGTTGGACAGGGGTTCATCGAACAGGAATACTGCCGGCTGGCGCACGATTGCCCGCCCCATCGCCACCCGCTGACGCTGACCTCCGCTGAGCTGGCGGGGCGGACGGTCCAGATATTCCTCCAGTTCGAGAATTTCAGCA
The DNA here is from genome assembly GCA_011322005.1 of Devosia sp. GTDB lineage: Bacteria > Pseudomonadota > Alphaproteobacteria > Rhizobiales > Devosiaceae > DROE01. The sequence continues at coordinate 9,667 of DROE01000166.1, read as the reverse complement.
GCGCGTTGCACGCGCTTGTCGATCTCGTCCTTGGGGATTTTCTTGATCTTAAGCCCGTAGGCCATGTTCTGATAAACGCTCATATGGGGATAAAGCGCATAATTCTGAAACACCATGGCAATATTGCGCTCCGAGGGCTCCAGCTCGTTGACCACGGTGTCGCCTATGGAAATCTCACCCTGCGTAATTGCTTCCAGACCGGCAATCATGCGCAACAGGGTTGACTTGCCGCACCCGCTGGGGCCGACAATGACAACAAATTCGCCATCATTGATTTTCCAGTCCACGCCCTTGATGACCTCGACCTTGCCGTATGATTTTCTTACGCCGTCCAGAATAATTTCAGCCATTTTTCTTCAGAACTTTCAAAATCAATGTTGGTGTTTGAGGGCTATTTGTCGGTTTCGGTCAAGCCTTTGACGAACATGCGCTGCATGGTTAAAACAACCACAACCGGCGGCAGCATTGCCAGCAGCGTCGTCATCATGATCAGATGCCACTCAGTAGTCTGTTCAGCCGATTCCAGCATCTGCTTGATACCCATCACCACCGTGAACATGCTTGCATCGGTAGTGATGAGCAAGGGCCACAGATACTGGTTCCAGCCATAGATAAACAGGATAACGAACAGGGCCGCGATATTGGTGCGCGACAGGGGCAGCAGAATATCCCAGAAGAACCGCATCGGCCCCGCGCCATCCACCCGTGCCGCTTCCAGCATTTCATCCGGCACGGTTAAGAACACCTGCCGGAACATGAAAGTTGCCGTCGCCGAAGCAATCAGGGGAATGCTCAGGCCCCAGAAAGAGTTGAGCATGCCCAAATTCGCCACTACCTCGAATGTGGGCAAAATGCGCACTTCAACCGGCAGCATCAGGGTAAGGAATATCATCCAGAAAAAACCCATTCTGAACGGGAACTTGAAATAGACGATGGCAAAGGCTGAAAGCAGGGAAATGACAATTTTTCCGGTGGCAATCATCAGCGCCACCACCAGGGAGTTGAGCATCATCATGCCCACCGGTATGCCGCCCGCTCCCGCAATGCCCTCAAACATTGCCTTATTCAGATTGACGAAAAACTGATCGCCCGGCCACATGGGCAGGGGCACCTGGGTCATGCGCACCGCATCATGACTGGCCGCCACAAAAGTGACCCAGATGGGAAACGCGACAATTGCAATTCCAAGGATGAGGGTAAGATGGGCCAGAACTGTAATGATGGGCCGATGCTCGATCATGAATATTCGACCTTCTTCTCGATATAGCGGAACTGGATGACTGTCAGTGCAATGACAATGATCATAAGCACGACGGACTGGGCCGCCGAGCCCCCAAGGTCGAGCCCGACAAACCCGTCATTGTACACCTTGTAGACCAGGATTTCCGTGGCCTTGGCCGGGCCACCCTGGGTGACCGCATGAATGATGCCGAACGTATCGAAAAACGCATAAACCACGTTGACCACCAGCAGGAAAAACGTGGTCGGCGTAATCAGCGGAAAAATTACGGTGAAAAAGCGCTTCACCGGACCGGCCCCGTCAATGGCCGCCGCCTCGATCAGCGATTTTGGAATAGACTGCATCGCGGCGATGAAAAACAGGAAATTGTAGGCTACCTGCTTCCAGGCCGAGGCCATCACCACCAGCGCCATGGCCTGACTGCCGTTGAGCTTATGGTTCCAGTCCACGCCGATGACATTCAGCGCATAGGCAAAAATGCCAAGCGTAGGATCAAACATGAACACCCAGAGCGCCCCGGCCACCACTGGGGCAACAGCATAGGGCCAGATAAGCAGAGTGCGATAGGTCAGTGCCCCCTTGATGATGCGGTCGGCCATAGCCGCCAGCACCAGTGCAAAACCCATCGCAATCCCCGCAACACTCACCGAAAAGAAGGCAGTCCTTCTAAAGGTATCGTAGTAGAGCTTGTTGGTGGCTAGGTCGGCAAAGTTGTCGAACCACACAAATTCAGTGCTCAGGCCGAACGCATCCTCAAGCAGCAAAGACTGATAGAGGGCCTGACTGGCAGGCCATATGAAGAAGACAAGCGTGATGATTATCTGGGGCGCCACCAGCAGAAACGGAAGAATGGAGGAGCCATAGTGGACACGTTTTAGCATGGCAACGCTTCGGTTTGTCCCGCAAATTCAAGAATTGTAAAATCCGGACCCCGGCCCCGCGAAGCCTTGGCTTCACGAGGACCGGAATGCCTTTTTTGGCGACTACGAATTGGCGCGTTCGAACTTTTCAATGAGTTCGTTGCCACGCGCAACCGCGTCATCAAGCGCCTGGCTGGCGGATTTTGAGCCGTTCCAGATCGCTTCCATTTCCTCGTTTATGATGTCGCGGATCTGGACAAAGTTACCAAACCGCAGGCCGCGGGAATTTTCCGTGGGCGGGTTCAGGCTAAGCTGATGGATGGCCGTGTCGGTGCCCGGATTGGTTTCGTAAAAACCCTGCTCCTGGGACAGTTCGTAAGCGGCCGTGGTTATTGGCACATAGCCCGTCTCCTGGTGCCACCATGCCTGCACTTCAGGTGAGGAAATATAGTTCATGAACTGGGCGACGCCTGGATAGTCCGCAGCATCCTTGCCACGAAGCACCCACAGGGTTGCGCCACCGATGATTGAGTTTTGCGGCGCCGAGGCAACATCGGTATCCAGCGGCAGCATGGCCTGGCCAAACTCGAAATCAGCCTGCGACAACATGGCACCATAATAGGCCGAAGAGTTCATCCACATGCCACAGTCCCCATTGGTGAACATGGAGAGACTGTCGCCGCGACGGCCGCCATAAGTAAACAGGTCGTCTTTAGACCACTCGTAAATCTCCCCAAGACGCGCCTTTAGTGCATCACTGTTGAAATTCAGGCGGGTATCCAGCCCGGCAAAGCCATTTTCCTTGGTGCCTGTAGGCAGATTGTGCCAGGCATTGTAGTTTTCAATCATGACCCAGGACTGCCAGCCAAACGAGAAACCGCATTTATATCCCGCAGCAACCAGTTTTTCCGAAGCGTCTTTCATTTCGTCCCAGGTTGTTGGCACGCTTTCAACGCCAGCCTCTGCAAAGGCATCCTTGTTGTACCACAAAACAGGAGTGGAAGAGTTGAACGGCATGGAAAGCAGTTCACCCTCCGGCGTTTCATAATATGACGCCACCGCAGGCAGATAATCGGCCTTGTCAAAGGGCTGGCCTGTATCGGCCATCAAATCGGAAATGGGGTAAACCGCCCCTCGAGCTGCCATCATCGTTGCCGTGCCAACCTCGAACACCTGCACGATATGGGGTTGCTCCCCGGCCCGGAAAGCGGCAACGGCCGCGGTCATGGTTTCGGTATAGTTGCCCTTGTAAGAGGGAACGACCTCATACTCTGACTGAGATGCGTTGAATTCGGCCGCCATGCGGTCGATGCGTTCACCATTGGCCCCGCCCATGGCATGCCACCACTCTATCTTGACCTGCGCCTGGGCAGTCGCTGCAAATGCGACCAAGGTGGTGGCTGCCAGTGCCACCACTGTCAATTTTTTCAGTATCATGATTTCGTCTCCTCGTTGTTGTTGATACTATGTAATCCGACTTTATGTCACAGGCTAATCTGCACCACCCCCTGTGGCGGTTGCCTCACAGCCAAAGACAAGAGCAGGTTCAACAAATGAGGATATCGCCACCGGTGTCCCCAGCACCGCGTTGAAACATGCTCCAAATCCGGTCGGCCATCTAAGAACTGAACCTGCAAAACTCGTCTCTGAGCGGCACACAATGCCGCAACATCCTCCTCCCGCCTGAGCATCCCTAAACACCAGGGTCAGGAGACCCGGATTTTGGATTTTTGCCCGCGCCAGAGTGCGGTTAAATCGTTTGCACGTCAAGTTGAAGTTCAAAAAAGCGCACTTTACTTTCGCTTGCAGCCAAAAAGAAAGCCTTCAGACTTTGGAGGATTCGCTGGCCCTCGGCACTTGCCAGGGTGCGCCAAACCCTCCCCCTCCGGGGGTTTTCATCACGAAAACATCATTCCGGCGCACCTGGACGCGGTGATTTCCTTCCAACGGTTCATAGGCGCCACCGGCGCGAATAAGCGCGTTTTTTCCCGGGCGCCCCGCCGCACCGCCGCCAACGCCAAACGGTGCGTTGCGGCGGTTTGACGACAGAGTCGTCACGATCATCTCTTCAAGAAAGCGCAATTTCCTGATGACACCATCGCCACCGGCATATTTTCCCGAACCTCCCGAACCCTTGCGGATACAAAACGCTTCCACGCGCACAGGAAAACGCGTTTCGAGCACTTCGGGATCGGTCATGCGGGTATTGGTCATGTGGGTGTGCACAGCGCTTGCGCCATCAAAGCCGTTCCCCGCCCCGCTCCCTCCGCATATTGTCTCGTAATTCTGGTAGCCTTCATTGCCATAGACAAAATTGTTCATGGTGCCCTGCGACCCCGCCAGAACACCAAGCGCCCCGAAAAGCGCCTCTGCAATGGCCTGGCTGACCTCGGTATTACCGGCAATTACCGCCGCAGGGAAACGCGGATTGATCATTGATCCTTCCGGTACCAGGATTTCAAGCGGCTTGAGACACCCCTCATTCATGGGAATATCCGCGCCCACCAGCGTGCGAAACACATAAAGAACCACCGCCCGGCATATGGAAACGGGGGCGTTATAGTTCCCCTCGTCCTGCACCGAGGTGCCGGCAAAATCGACCACCGCGGTCCGCCGTTCTTTGTCGACACTGATTCTGACCGAAATCTGGGCCCCATTGTCCAGGGGATAACTGAATGCACCGCTCTTGAGCACGCCAAGAACCCCCCGCACACTCTCCTCCGCATTATCCTGTACGTGCGCCATATAGGCATGCACCGTGGGAAGGCCGTACTGGCTCACGATTTTTTCCAGTTCACGCACTCCGGTGGCGTTAGCCGCCACCTGCGCTGTCAGGTCGGCAATGTTCTGATCAATGTTGCGGCAGGGATAACGCCCTGACGCCAGCAGTTCCCTGGTCGCCTCTTCCTTGAATTTACCCCGTTCCACCAGGAGAAAGTTCTCGATCAGCACGCCCTCTTCAATGATATGAGTGCTGTGGGGCGGCGCCGAGCCCGGGGTTGCGCCCCCGATGTCGGCATGATGTCCACGCGAGGCCACGCTGAAAATGATTTTCCGGCCTGCCTCGTCAAACACCGGCGTTATCACGGTTACATCGGGCAGATGGGTTCCCCCGTTGAACGGGTTGTTCATCATGAACACATCCCCGGGGCGGATCTTCCCCTCGTTCTGCCCAAGCACCCTGCGCACACTCTGGCTCATGGAACCCAAGTGCACCGGTACGTGGGGCGCATTGGCCACAAGGTCCCCCTCTCCGCTGAAGATGGCACAGGAAAAATCAAGCCGCTCCTTGATGTTTACCGAATAGGCCGTGTTGGCCAGCGTCGCACCCATCTGCTCGGCAATCGACATGAAAACATTGTTGAACACCTCAAGCATCACCGGGTCGGCCCGGGTGCCCGCCGCCTGTTCGCGTTGCACCGGAGCCGTGCGCCGCAGTACCAGATCGCCCCCACTCAGGCATTCAGCCTGCCAGCCTTCCTCCACAACATTGGTGCCGGTTTCCTCAACAATGATTGCCGGGCCAGAGATTGTTTGGCCAGTTTTCAGGCTATTCCGGTCAACCAGAGGCACTTCACGCCAGCGGGACCCGACAAACATCTGCACCCTGCAAATATCCGCCTCTCCCTGCCCCGCCTTGTCGTGCAGGGGCAATTGCGCAGTCTCGCCGGTGGCACCGATAGCCTCGACGCTCAGCATGTCGATAATGAGCGCTTCATATCGCGGGACAAAGCCGAAGCGGTCCGCGTGTATCTTTTCAAACGATCTGCGCATCTGCCCAACGGACCCGAATGGCACCGGCAAGGTCTGGTGCGATCCCTCTGTGCGGATGTGAGCCGTGCGGATGTGCCTGATCGCACCACTGCCAATGCCCTGCTCAAGCACCTCTGCCTCGGTTTCAGCTTCAAGCGTCTCCAGAATGCTTTTGGCCTGCCCGGCTTCTTCAAGAGGACGGGCAAACTGATGTTCACGCATGGCCCCCACATCGGCCAGCCCCATGCCAAACGCCGACAGCACCCCGGCATGGGGATGGACATAGATGCTCTCCATACCCAGCACATCGGCCACCATACAGGCGTGCTGCCCCCCCGCACCGCCAAAACAGTTCATGGTATAACCCGTTATGTCATAGCCCCTCTGCACGCTGATTTTTTTTATCGCATTGGCCATGTTCTCAACCGCGATACGCAAGAAACCCTGTGCCAGTTCTTCGGGCGTGCGCGGTGTTTCACCGGTGTCTGAACTGATGCGCCTGGCCAGTTCTTCAAATTTCTTTCGAACAATATCCCCATCAAGCGGTTGATTGCCTTGTGGCCCAAAAACATGGGGGAACCGGTCTGGCTGCACCTTGCCCAGAAGCACGTTGCAATCGGTAACGCTTAGCGGTCCGCCCCGGCGATAACAGGCAGGGCCGGGATTGGCCCCGGCGCTCTCCGGTCCCACCTGCATGCGTCCGTTGGCGTAGGTGAGTATGGAACCGCCCCCTGCGGCAACCGTGTGGATGCTCATCATCGGGGCACGCATGCGCACCCCTGCAACCTCGGTCTCGAACGACCGCTCAAACGCACCCGCATAATGACACACATCAGTGGAGGTACCCCCCATGTCGAAACCGATAAGCTTCTCAAAGCCCAACGCCTCTGCTGTGCGCACCATGCCCACAACCCCTCCGGCCGGCCCGGAAAGTATGGCGTGACGCCCCTGAAACAGCTTTGCATCCGTGAGGCCGCCATTGGACTGCATGAACATCAGCTTTCCCCCGCCCCCCGCCCCCAGTTGGGAGGTTACCTGCCTGACATAGCGTGAAAGAATTGGCGTCAGATAGGCATCCACCACCGCCGTGTCACCCCGCGACACCAGCTTTATCAGCGGGCTGGCCTGATGGCTGAGCGAAATCTGGCTGAAACCGGCTTCGCGCGCCAGCGCGCCGACCAGCTTTTCATGAGTGGGGAACCGGTAACTGTGCATGAATGCAACCGCAACGGAGCGAAAGCCCTCCTCATGGGCACGCGCCAGAATTTCGCGCACGCTGTTTTGGTCCAGCGGCGTCACAACTTCGCCGGCCGCCGACAAACGCTCCTCCACCTCCTCTACCCACTCATAAAGAAGGCTGGGAAGAACAATATTGAGGTCAAACAGCCTGGGCCGGTTCTGATAACCTATGCGCAGAAGGTCACCCATCCCCTTCGTAATCAGCAAAAGCGTACGATCGCCCTTGCGCTCAAGCAGCGCATTTGTGGCCACGGTCGTGCCCATCTTTACAATGTCTATTGTGCCCGGCGCAATGGGCTCCTGGGACACCAAGCCCAGCAGGTCGCGAATACCCTGTACAGCAGCATCCTCATAGCGCTCGGGATTTTCCGAGAGCAACTTGTGTGTTTCAAGGCTGCCGTCCGGCCTGCGCGCCACGATATCGGTGAATGTGCCCCCCCTGTCCACCCAGAACTGCCACATGATTTGCACGCTTTCCCTTTACTGCGATAAACTGATTGCCGGCATTTTCTGCCAGCAACAGAACCGATGAATTTCAAAACATCGGATAAACGTTGACAATATGCAAACAATTTGTCAACATCATTTCTGCGACCCGCTGCGCCTGTTTTGGCGCGTCAAGAAATCCGCAAAACCCCAATGGGAGGAACAACAACCATGAACAAATTTACCGGAGCCATAATGTCGGCGGCCGTTGCAACACTGTTTGCAACAGGCGCGCAGGCCCAGAGCTGGGACATGCCCACGCCCTATTCCGACGCGGTATTCCACACCGCCAACATTTCCCAGTTCGCCGATGATTTAAGAGCATCAACCAACGGCGCACTGGATATCACCGTGCATTCGGCCGGCTCGCTGTTCAAACACCCCGATATCAAGAACGCGGTGCGCAGCCGTCAGGTGCAGATTGGAGAGTTTTTCCTCTCGCGCCTTTCCAACGAGGACGCGGCATTCGGGCTGGATTCGCTTCCCTTTCTTGCCGCAAGTTATGACGAGGCCGAACGTCTGTGGGCCGCACAGAAGCCGGTTATCACAGAACTTCTGGCCGAACAGAACCTGATGCCGCTGTTTGCGGTGCCCTGGCCGGCCCAAGGGTTATATACCAATAGCGAAATCAAGAGCGTTGCCGACCTTTCAGGTCTGAAATTCCGCGCTTACAACGCGGCCCTTGAATCGTTTGCCACTCTGGCGGGAGCCTCCCCCACCCAGGTTGAGGCCCCCGACATTCCCCAGGCATTTGCCACCGGTCAGGTCGAAGCCATGATTACCTCGCCCTCCACCGGGGTCAGCTCCAAGGCCTGGGATTTCCTGAGCTATTACACCCCCATCAACGCCTGGGTGCCCAAAAACATCGTGGTGGTGAACAAGCAGGTATTTGACGCTCTGGATGCCGACATTCAGGCCGCCATTCTGGAAGCTGCGGCAACCGCCGAAACCCGCGGCTGGGAGATGAGCCGGGCCGAAGCCTCGGCCAAGACCGCAACCATGGCCGAAAACGGCATCAATGTCGTTGAACCCAGCCCCGAGCTGATTGCCGGTCTCAAGGAAATCGGCGCCCAGATGCTGGCCGACCTTGAAGCCAACGCAAGCGACGAGGCCAAGGCCATCATCGCCGCCTACAACGCCAACTAAAAAGGCGATAGACAGTGCTTCACGGGCCGGTTTTCTTAAAGATCGGCCCGTGAGTTTTTGATGCAAGGGGGGAGACCATGCGAAAATTTCTCGACACGGTTTATACGATCAGCGGCGTAATTTCTGCAGGCTTCATCGCCCTTATCTGCATCGTCGTTTCGGCTCAGGTGACGCTGAACCTGATTACCAAGATTTTTGGCTCCGCCTATAGTTATACCATCCCCTCTTATGCCGATTTTGCCGGGTTTTTCCTCGCCTCGGCATCGTTTCTGGCGCTGGCCTACACCCTGACCCGGGGCGGGCACATTCGTGTAACTCTGGTTATCCAGACTTTCAGCCCCCTGCCCCGTCTGTTTTCCGAATTGGCAAGCCTTGCGCTTGGAGCGATCATCTCGGCCTATGCCACTTATTTCATGGCGCGCCTGAACATGGAATCCTATGAGTTTGGTGACCTCTCCTTTGGCATCATCGCAATTCCCATCTGGGTGCCTCAGCTTGCGGTTTCAGGCGGCCTGCTTATCCTGACGGTAGCATTTGTCGACCTGTTCTGGACGACCCTTGGTGCCAGAAAACCCGTCCTTGAAAAGACCGGGATGGAATAGGCCATGTCCGACCCACTCATCATGTTCCTGTTGCTTGGCGCGCTGCTGGCCCTGCTTTCGCTGGGCGTCTGGGTGGCCATCTCCCTGCTCAGCGTTGGCGCTCTGGCGCTGATGCTTTTTTCTTCCGCTCCGGTGGGGCAGGTAATGGCAACCACCATCTGGGGCCAGAGCCACTCCTGGGCCCTGGCCGCATTGCCCCTGTTCATCCTGATGGGTGAAATATTACTGCGCAGCCGGCTTTCAGAGGACATGTTCAAGGGATTGTCGCCCTGGCTCGGGCAGGTTCCGGGGCGCCTGCTGCACGTCAACATTCTGGGCTGCGCCATCTTTGCCGCCGTTTC
>DROE01000165.1 GCA_011322005.1 Devosia sp. | reverse complement strand
GAGCGCAGGCTTTTTTCTCCGATCCGCACCACCGACGTGGCGAAAATTCCCCCATATTGCGGGTAGTGCCGCCGAATGGCCAGACTTAACACTGCCATGTCGCGGGCAGTGGTAACCTGGTTGGCATCAAACAATCCGTGAGGGTTGGCAAACCGTGTGCCCGTCATCCCCAGCGCGCCCGCGGCTTCGTTCATTTCAACAACAAAGTTCTCAACCGAGCCGGACACGGATTCGGCAATTGCGATGGCCACGTCATTGGCGGATTTGACAATCAGCAGATTGAGCGCGTCTTCCATACTGATGGCTGTTTCCGCAGCAAGCCCGGATTTCCCCGGAGGGGCCGCCGCCGCCCGTCCCGAAATTATCACTGGCGTATTCAAACTGAGTTGGCCATTTTCAATGGCACGGAAAGTCACAAACGCGGTGGCGAGCTTGACGAGGGAAGCGGGATACCACGGGCGACCTGCATCCTGAGCCATCAGGACTTCACTGGTTTGCATGTCCACCAGCAAAAGCGGGTTGGCCCGTGCATTACCAACGAGAAAAAGCGCCAGCGACAACATGGCAATGGCCTGCGCAAGCCAGCGCGCTCTATAGTCGGGCGATTGCAACAATGCGCGCCTCCAGGCAGCTACGGAATTTTACAGGGCAACTATCTATCAATGCCCCGGCCCCTGGACAATCACCTATTTTCCATCAAACGGAATTTGTACAATCAAGAGCGGAGAAGTTGCGTTTTTGCTCCGGTCCGGAGATATGGGGCGCGACATTATGCCTACCAACCTTCCAGCAGGGTAAGTAGTTACAAACGGCCTTTGTTTCGCTAAGAATGGATTGTGCTTGGAGACCAGAAATCAAGTATCAGGCTTGAACATTGATGCCGGACAACAATGAAAACCCGGGGGATACGCTGACCCGTCCCCTGCTTGACAAGGCGCGGACCCTGGGGTTCACAAGCCGGGAGCTCCAGAGATTGCAGAACCTTTACCTCCTGCATCCCGAAAAGGGAGAAATAAGGGGTTCTCACCCCCTTCCAAGCCCGCCTGCGCCGGATCGGCGCAACACCTGATTTTTCCAACCAGAAGGAGCACCACGCGGATGCGCCTGAGCAGACGTCAGGTCATGAGGACTCTCGCCGGTGGCGCGGCCCTTCTCGTCGCCCCTCCGCTATGGCAGGTGGTGCAGGCGCAGGAAGATTTTATCGAGTTCACCGCCGCCCCCTCAAGGCAGAGCCTTGTCGGGCCGGACGGGCCGGTCTCGGACCTGTGGCTCTATAATGGCAGCACACCGGGCCCTGAAATACGCCTCAAGCAGGGCGCGCGGGTGCGGGTGCGGCTCATCAATAATCTTGAGGAACCCACAACCATTCACTGGCACGGCATAAGAATTGTCAACGAGATGGACGGGGTGCCCGGATTGACGCAACGCGCCGTGATGCCCGGCGAGACATTTGAATATGATTTTGTCGCGCCCGACGCGGGCACCTACTGGTATCATTCCCATAACAAGACCTGGAGCCAGGTGGCCCGGGGGTTGTATGGTGCCCTGATCGTGGAAGAGCCCGAAACACCGTTCGACCGCGACCACGATTTGACCCTTGTCATCGACGACTGGCGGCTTACCTCCGAGGGTGTGCTCGACCTTGCAACTCTGGGCTCGCTCACCGACTGGTCCCATGAGGGACGGCTTGGCAACTGGCTGACGGTGAACGGTGAAGTTCAGCCCTCTTTCAATCTCAATGCCGGGGAAGCCTATCGCCTGCGCCTCATCAACACCTCCAACTCCCGCATTCTGGAAATCGACCCTGACAGCTTTGGCGCATCGCTTCTGGCCTATGATGGCCAGTCAACCGGCGCTCCAAAGCCGCTGGGATATGCTCCCCATCTTCTGGGTCCCGCCCAGCGTATTGATCTTTTGGTAGTGCCTGAAGCTGGAAAAGACTTCGTAATCGAAGAAATCTCCAGCATGGAGGCCTACCCGTTTGCCAGTTTTGCGGTATCGGGCACAAATAAACCCGCATCTCCACTGGTTGCCCTGCCCGCCAACCCCATTCCCGAACCCGATTTGGAAAACGCCGTCAATTTTCCCCTGCGCATGAGTGGCGGAGCCATGGGCCGGATTGAAGACATCTATTATCAGGGCCGAAAACTTCAGGGCGATGACTTTCGCAATACCGGTCAGGTCTGGGCCTTCAACGGCATTGCCAATATGGGCGAAAAACCGTTTTTCACGGTCAAAACCGGTGAAACGGTAATCATTGAAACCATCAACGACACCCGCTTCATGCACGCCATGCACGTGCACGGCTTTCACTTCCGCATCATCTCGCGCAGCGGCAGCACCATCGACGAGGGCAGGCCGTGGCGGGACACATTCCTGATAAGCCCCAACCAGACCACAAGGGTTGCCTTTGTAGCCGACAACCCGGGCAAATGGCTCTATCACTGCCACATGCTCGAACATGCAGCAGCCGGAATGATTACCTGGTTTGTGGTGGAATAACGGGCCGGTTCACCCAAGCGCCACAAAATCAAACAGCAGTTTGAGATTGAGCACGATCACCAGCAGGGCAATCAGAATGCCAAGCACCAGCATCCATGAGGGCGCGCGAAATGTGCCCATTTTTTTCCCGTCCATGGAAAACATCACCAGCGGCACAATGGCAAAGGGCAGTTGCAGCGACAACACAACCTGGCTGAGCACCAGCAATTCGGTTGCGCCCTTTTCCCCGAACATGAATATCATGATGACCGCCGGGATAATCGCCGTGCCACGGGTAATCAGACGCCGGGCATAGAGCGGCAGACGGATGCGCAAGAACCCCTCCATGACAATCTGCCCGGCCATGGTCGCGGTAACCGTTGAGGCCAGACCCGAAGCCAGAAGCGCCACCGCAAACAAGACCGGGGCGATCGCTGCGCCCAGCAACGGAGCCAGCAGCGCATGGGCATCGGTAAGGTCTTCGACCACCCCGTAGCCGCTCTCATAAAATGCGGCCGCCGCCAGAATGAGAATGGAGGCATTGACCATCAGCGCCAGCCCCAGGGCAACAGATGAATCAAGACTTGCCATCTTGATAGCGTCTTTTTTGCCCTTCTCGTCCTGCCCGAAGGCGCGGGTCTGCACGATACCGGTGTGCAGATAAAGATTGTGCGGCATCACGGTGGCGCCCAGAATCCCTAGCGCCAGATAGAGCATGCGCTGGTCGTTCACGATTTCGGGCGAGGGCAAAAAACCCGAAACAATTCCGGCAATCGAGGGTTGCGACAGGATGAGCTGGCCGACAAAACACCCCGCAATGATCAATATCAACGCCACGATGAACGCTTCGAGATAGCGAAAACCCTTGGCTTGCAGCCACAAAATCAGGAACACGTCAAATGCGGTTATCGCCACACCCCAGATGAGCGGTAGGCCGAACAGAAGTTGCAGTCCTATGGCGGTGCCGATGACCTCGGCCAGGTCGGTGGCGATGATGGCCAGCTCCGCCAGCACCCACAGGATAAAAGAAACAGGCTTTGAATATTCGTCGCGGCAGGCCTGGGCCAGGTCGCGGCCGGTAGCAATGGCAAAACGCGCGCAAAGCGCCTGCAGCAATATGGCCATGAACGAGGAGAGCAGCACCGCTGCCAGCAGCGTGTAGCCAAATTCCGAGCCACCGGCGATGGAAGTGGCCCAGTTGCCCGGGTCCATATAGCCCACCGACACCAGAAAACCGGGCCCCAGAAAGGCAAAAAACCGCCGAAAAAAAGTGCCGCCCGCCGGCACGGGCACCGAGCGGAATGACTCCACCAGAGAGGGGGTTTCAACCGCAGAGCGGAAGCCGCCTGTATCGGAAACATCGGCAACTTTGGTGATTCTCATGTCGTTCATTTTACGGATTCAGAAGGTCTTTTTTGTCAACGCTGGAAAACTGCAGCCGGGTAGATGCAACAATCTTGCAGATTTCTTAATGCAAATAGTTTGCAACAGCAAGAGGCAATTTGCCCACACCGCAATACCACCCCCATTCTGCGACGATCACGAATTCGTCATCTTCCCCCGGTGGAGCTTTATTCTCGCTGGTGATATCAAAACCCGATGATGAGGCTTGTGGTTATAGTTCTGCTGGCGATGATGGGAAGCACCCAGGTCTGGGCCGGGCCCGCAACTAGTTGGAGCGTGCCCGGCCATACTGCGGATAATGTCCTGGCGGTATCTCCCCTTTCCGGCGCGGGCGCAGGCGCTGTCCTTCATTCTGCAATCACGGACAACAACACCGCAACGATGGCCTCAGAGTGCTGCTCAGCACCTTTTCTGGCGGTTTCACCGGGCTTTTCCCCCTGCTCGCTCGACAAACTGATGGTGCACACGCCAACTGACCCGTTCTTTCCCGGACGAGCACGCCTGAAGGTAACGCTCACAGCCATGTTTGCCGGCTCTGAAAGCGCCGGTTTTATTTTTCGTCCCCCGATTGTCTGAGTTTCAAATGCCTTCCGGCGCGGGCCTGCCAGCCGGTCGGATTCCACCAGCAACTCAGAACCGTCTATCGGAGTTTTGTACTATGACCAGTAATCCTCTCATCTCCCGCCGTATGTTCAACGCCGGCTCCGCTTCACTTCTGGCCCTGACCGCCGCCGGTTGCTCAGGTGCCGCTTCGACCGGACGCATGACTTCCGACACCAGCCGGGCCCGGGCCCGGGAAGTGGCGGAAATGTATGGTCCGCTTCCCAATGAGCGCTTTCCCATTGCTGCGGTGGACCTTGACCAGGTCGCTTCCCGTTTCTATCGCCGCGAGGTGGATTTTGACACCGACGAACCCGTGGGCAGCATCATCGTCAACACCAAGACATTCTACGCCCATTTTATACTGCCCGGAGGCCGGGCCATGCGTTATGGTGTCGGCCTTGGCCGCGCGGGGTTTGCCTGGTCGGGCCGCGCCAACATCGCCTGGAAACGCAAATGGCCAACCTGGACCCCGCCCGCCAGCATGATTGCACGTCAGCCCGAACTGGAAAAATACAGCGCCGCCAATGGCGGCATGGAACCGGGCATCAACAACCCGCTGGGTGCCCGTGCGCTCTATATCTTCAAAAACGGCAAGGACACGCTTTATCGTCTGCATGGAACACCGGAAGCATGGTCCATCGGCAAGGCGGTTTCCAGCGGCTGTGTGCGTTTTCTCAACCAGGATATCATCGACCTATACGAACGTGTCAGGAGCGGCGCGAAAATTCTGGTTATCTAGGGTCAGGCCCCGGGAACTAGCTGCCCCCCGGACAAAATCCGGGGGGTAGCACTCGTCTTTTGGCACAATGAAAATGTGCGGCCAGCCGCGAACTCCAACGCAAACCGCGAACCCAGGTGAGGTGGCGCAAAAAAACCAGTATTTGGTGCCCCCCGCCGGAATCGAACCGGCACTCCCATACGGGAACGGGATTTTGAATCCCGCGCGTCTACCAGTTCCGCCAGAGGGGCAAAAGGCAGCGATCGTTTGACCGTCGCCGCGATTTACGCCAAACGGTTTGGCGCGTCAATCGCCCTGTTTGCTCGTCCATCTAATATTAGCTTTGTCCGGCTAAGAGGGTGGAGAACAAAAAATAACACGCTCACCGGAGTTCTCCTCGTTGCTGCAAAAACTCTATGACTGGCTGATGTCCCTTGCCGCCGGTCGCCACGCGCCCCAGGCGCTGGGCGCGGTAAGTTTTACCGAAAGCTCGTTTTTCCCCATACCGCCCGATGTGCTGCTTATCCCCATGGTGGTGGCCCGGCGTCAGAAATGGTGGATTTATGCCACCATCTGCACCATTGCCTCAGTGCTTGGGGCCTTTGTCGGCTACGCTATCGGTGCGCTGCTGTTTCAGGCCATCGGCCAGCCCATTCTGGCCTTTTACGGCGCGGAACACTCCTTCGAGCGCTTTGTCTCCTGGTACGACCAATGGGGCGGATGGGGCATATTTCTGGGCGCCGTTACCCCGTTTCCCTATAAGGTCCTGACGATTTTTTCCGGGACAGTCGGTTTTAACCTGCTCCAGTTCGCCGCCGTCTCGGTGGTTGGCCGGGGGTTGAGGTTCTTCCTGGTCTCGGGTCTGCTCTATCTGTTTGGTGAGCCCATCCGCGATTTCATCGAAAAGCGCCTTGGCCTGATGTTCATCCTGTTCTGCACCCTGTTGATTGGCGGATTTGTCGCACTCAAGTTTTTGTTGTAGACAAATTCCGGGTTTAGAACCGGCGCCTGCGCCCCGCGCCCCTGCGACAAAATCGTGATTCTTCAGGCGCAACATCTGAACAACATTTGATAGGCCAAAAAAAATGGCAGACAGACTGGCACAGTTTTCCGGCAACAACGCCAACCGCGCCAACACCGCTTTCATGATCGGTTTTTTCACCATTGTGGGCGCCTGGGGCTTTGAGCTTATCGGCGGTTACCAGCCCTGCGAACTATGTCTGGCCCAGCGCATCCCCTATTATATCGGACTGCCCCTGCTGGTGCTCATAATTGGCGGCTGGACAAAAATTCCCACCTATCTGCGCATCGCCCTGACCCTGACGGTTGCCGCGATATTCCTGTGGAGCACATATCTGGGAATTTTTCACGCCGGCGTCGAGTGGAAATTCTGGCCCGGCCCCACCGCCTGCGCCGGAACCGGCGAGAGCCTCGATTTCTCCGCCCTGAGTTCCATCAACGAGGCCCGCGTCGTGCCCTGCGACGACCCCGAGTTCAGATTTCTGGGTCTCAGTTTTGCCGGGTATAATGCGCTGATTTCTGCCCTTGTAGCAGCATTTCTGCTTTGGTCGGCCCACGGGCAGGTCAAGCGGCTTAGCCAGCAGACCTGACGCAAGGCTAGGGCAGAAGTTCAATATCCCAATAGAGATAATCCAGCCAGCTTTCGTGCAGATAGTTGGGCGGAAAGGCCCGCCCGTTATTGTGCAGGTCAAACACGCTGGGCCGATAGGGCTTCTGGCGCGGGTGCATGTCGATTTCCCCGGATAAACGATTGCTCTTGCGCAGATTACATGGCGCGCAGGCGGCAACCACGTTTTCCCATGTTGTC
>DROE01000164.1 GCA_011322005.1 Devosia sp. | reverse complement strand
GGCACCTGCCAGGTCAGGGCCAGATGGGCCATGCTCTCAAGCCCACCCATGCTGAATGTGGCTCCCAGATTTGGCCGGGGCGAGCCCATCCAGCGGAAAAACTCCCCGCCAGCACAACAACACTCAAAATCTGCAAAACGCGCCTCGACATGGTCGCCTGTTTAACCCGTGCTTCCGCCGGCCACAAGTTCAACCAATCTCCGCTACAATCGCCGCGCCCATTTCCTCTGTGCTGACCTGTTTGCAGCCCTCCTGCATGATGTCCCCGGTGCGCAGGCCCCCGCCGAGAACGGCGGCGATGGCGGATTCAATCTCGTCGGCCAGCTCGACCATGTTGAACGAATAGCGCATGGCCATGGCAAACGAGGCAATCATGGCGATTGGGTTGGCAAGGCCCTTGCCGGCAATATCGGGAGCCGAACCATGCACCGGCTCATAAAGCGCCTTGCGTTTGCCCGTATCCGGGTCGGGTGCGCCAAGGGAGGCCGAAGGCAGCATGCCCAGCGAGCCGGTGAGCATGGCCGCAGCGTCCGACAATATGTCGCCGAACAGATTGTCGGTAACAATGACGTCGAACTGTTTGGGGTTGCGCACCAGTTGCATGGCCGCATTGTCGGCCAGAATATGCTCGAACTTCACATCCCGATAATCCGCCGCCACCTGCCGGGCCACCTCGTCCCAGAGCACGCCCGACTTCATCACGTTCTTTTTGTCCGCCGAATGCACCAGGTTGGAGCGGGTGCGCGCCAGATCAAACGCCACCCGGCAGATGCGGTCGATTTCATAGGTTTCGTAAACCTGAGTATCAACAGCGCGTTTCTGGCCGTTGCCAAGGTCAGTTATTTCCTTGGGCTCGCCAAAATAAACGCCCCCCGTCAACTCGCGAACGATGAGAATGTCCAGCCCCTCCACCAGCTCTCTCTTGAGCGATGAGGCGTCGGCCAGCGCCGGATAAACGATTGCCGGCCTCAGATTGGCGAATAGTTGCAAATCCTTGCGCAGGCGCAGCAGCCCGGCCTCGGGACGTTTTTCATATGGCACGCCATCCCATTTGGCCCCGCCCACAGCACCGAATATCACCGCATCGGCTCCAAGCGCCTTTTCCATGTCAGCGTCGGATATGGCCTCGCCGTGGGCGTCATAGGCACACCCGCCCACCAAACCGCTATCCGTTGAAAAATCAGTTTTTCCCGAAGCATTGAGATGGGCAATCAGCTTTTCGACCTCGGCCATGATTTCGGTGCCGATGCCATCGCCGGGGAGCAGGAACAGTTCTTGCGTCATTATTTTGTCTTTCGGTGTTTTTTCACGAAGCCGAGGCGCCGATGCGCGCCGTCACTTCAATTTCAATTTTCATTTCCGGTTCAATCAGGTCCGCTTTGATGAGCGTTGCCGCCGGTTTTGCTTCTGCAAAAGCCTCCCCCAGCACTGGTGTCACCGCATCAAGGTCACCAAGGTCCTTCAGATAATACCTGACCCGCACCACATCGTTAAGGGAGCACCCCGCCTTTTCCAGCGCCTCGCAGATGGTCGCCAGCGTGTTGCGCGTCTGTTCGGCGACATCTTCGGGCAGAGCCATGGTTTCATAATCATAACCCGTCGAACCGGACACATAGACCATGTCCCCGTCGACCACCGCCCGCGAATAGCCGATGGTTTTTTCAAACGGGGAGCCTGAGGAGATGTGTCGGACCATGATAGATTTCCTGTAACTGTCATTGC
>DROE01000163.1 GCA_011322005.1 Devosia sp. | reverse complement strand
TTTAGCGGGAGACTATGGGGCCGAATGACATCTTCGTCCTCGATCTCAGCGTTCTGGCAGTTCCGGCCGATTGTGGTGCCGTTCACGGTAGGCGCATCTTCAAAAATCTTTCCCATATCCATCAATTGCCGGATGATGGCTGGCACACCCCCTGCCCGGTAAAAGTCCTCGCCAAGATAGTCTCCCGCCGGCTGCATGTTGAGCAGAAGGGGCACATCATAACCTTGGGCCTGCCACTCATCAATCTTCAGTTCGACGCCCATGTGACGGGCAATGGCATTGATGTGTATCGGGGCATTGGTCGAGCCGCCAATGGCCGAGTTGACAGCAATCGCGTTGAGGAAGTTTTCCTTGGTCAGGATATCTGAGGGCTTGAGGTCCTCTTCAACCATCTCAACGATACGTTTGCCCGTCAGGTAGGAGATTTCCTGCCGGTCGCGATAGGGCGCTGGAATGGCCGCAGCGCCCGGAAGCTGCATGCCCAGCGCCTCGGCCAGGGAATTCATGGTCGCGGCTGTACCCATCGTGTTGCAATACCCGGTTGAGGGAGCTGAGGAGGAAACCAGCTCGATGAACTTGACATAGTCAATTTCCCCCGCTGCAAGCATCTGGCGCGCTTTCCAGATGATGGTGCCCGACCCGGTGCGCTCGCCCTTGTAATACCCGTTCAGCATCGGCCCCACGGAAAGGGCAATCGCCGGTATGTTCACGGTTGCCGCGCCCATGAGCATGGCAGGTGTCGTCTTGTCGCAACCAATGGTCAGAACCACACCGTCAATGGGATACCCGTAGAGCAATTCAACAAGGCCGAGATAGGCCAGGTTGCGGTCGAGCCCGGCAGTGGGACGTTTGCCGGTTTCCTGAATGGGGTGGACCGGAAATTCGATGGCGATGCCCCCCGCTTCACGAATGCCCTCGCGCACGCGTTCCCCAAGCACCAGATGATGTCGATTGCACGGGGAAAGGTCAGAACCGGTCTGGGCAATGCCAATGATAGGTTTGCCGGACTGCAACTCATCCTGAGACAAGCCGAAATTCATGTAGCGCTCAAGATAAAGGGCCGTCATGTCCGGGTTTTCCGGGTTGTCAAACCAGGCGCGCGAGCGCAGCTTTCGGTTTTTTGTTCCAGCACCCGGATGGCCGCCGGAACTTGTTGTTGTTACTTCGGCCCGGCCCGTGCTAGAATCGGATTTGTCGTCGTTGCCACTCATTTCAGTCCCCCGCAACCTACCATACCAGACATATCGCAGGCTTGCCAGACGAGGTAAAGAGAAGAATTGACAATTTCCCTCGCCCCTTTTTTTGCAATCTCTTTCGCCTGAAAGACGCGTCACAGTCAGACTTTGGCAATGGTAATATTTGCAAGAACAGCCAGTGAGACCAGATAATGCCAAAAGCAAACCCCGCCCCTCAGCGCCACATCATTGCCATTCTGCGCGGCATCCTGCCCCGGGAGATTCAGGGCGTGTGCGAGGCCCTTGTTGACGCGGGAATCGGGATGATTGAAATCACACTGAACTCACCCGATCCGCTGACCAGCGTTGATCTGGCCGCGGGGCTTTTTGGCGACCGGGTACTTATCGGAGCGGGCACTGTTCTCTCCACCAAAGACGTGGACAATGTAGCCGATGCCGGTGGCCGGCTGGTGGTTTCGCCGGACACCAATCCTGCTGTCATCCGGCGCTCACGGGAGCGGGAAATGGTCTCCTACCCCGGTGTTCTCACGCCCACAGAGGCTTTTCTTGCGCTTGGAGCCGGTGCTTCGGGGCTGAAATTCTTCCCCGGAGAACTGATTGGTCCAACAGGCATAAGCGCAATGCGCGCCGTGTTACCTCCAGAGACACCAATATTTGCAGTGGGCGGAGCCTCGCCGGCCAATTTTGCCGCTTATTTTTCTGCCGGGTGCACCGGGTTCGGACTGGGTTCTTTCTTATACAAGGCCGGGCGACCCCCTGAGGAGGTTGCAATGCGCGCTCGTGAGGCCGTTGCGGCCTATGACCTCCACTTCAGCGAAGCCGCCTCGACCTGAGAGATTCTAATATTGCGGCCGCCAGGGCCGGTTTACATCAACGATGGCAGGGCGTATCCAGAATTCCTCCCCCGTCCACCGGGCCCAGTGCACCCCCTTTTGCTCCAGATCATCCTTGTCAATGACCTGAGAAAGGGTCGCGCAAAAGGCTGGCGCGGGGATGCGGGTCACCACCAGGTCTGCCGCCTCGCAATCCTCACCAAACGCGTCCCGGCCCTTGACCAGTGCAAGAATGAAGTTCTCGCGTTGCGCAATACAGCCAAGTGCATCACAGTTCACATCTTCGGAAGCACCGGTTATCGGCTCCAGATAGGTTTCTCCCCAGGCGTTGGTGGCAAAGGTGTTGGAGCGTCCCGAAATCAGAAACAAGCCTCCCTCCTCACGCACGGCTACCGCCTGAGTGGTATCGGCAATCATCACATCGGGTGGCGGCAGGCGGCCAAAGGCCAGGAGAAGGGGAATGGCGGCCAGCAAGCCGGCGATACGTAATCTGCCTGGAAAAAACGCAAACCAGCCCAGGGCCAAAAATCCGACGACCAGCGCAAAAGGGCCAAGAACAGGGGCGGAAACGAAACCATCGCTCAGCCCGGCAACATAAGCGGCAACTGCAACAATCTGCTCGATGCCCCAGCCCATCACCTGCAGAAAAACCGGTTCAATACCAAGGGGCATCAGCAGAACTGCAATCAGTGCTGCCGGTAACACAATGAAGGCGACAAGGGGAATGGCCACCATGTTGCCCAACGCGCCCAAAGGCGCAATCTGCTGGAAGTGGTAGGCTGCAAACAACGCAGTTGCCGCCCCGGCAATAATGCTGGTCAGGGCAATGCCCGCGCTGAAGTTGAACAGTTTTTTCAACCAGCCCTCTTCGCTGCTGCGTTGGCGGCGATACCCCTCATAGGCTCCCACCAGGGCGATGACGGCTGCAAAGGACAACTGAAAGCTGGGGCGGAAAATCGAAGCCGGGTCAATTATGATGACAAACAACGCCGCAAACGCCACGTTGCGCATGGTCAGGGCGCGCCTTCCCGCCAGCACGGCGCCAAACACCAGAAGCAGCATCAGCGTTGCGCGGATGGCGGACACGCTCGCCCCGGAAAGCCCCAGATAGATGAGCGCAGCGCCCATGCCCCCCAGCGCTGCGACCTTCTTTACATCGAGGCGTTGTCCGAGCCGGTACGAAAAAGCCAACGCCATGCGAACGGCCGCAAATACACCGCCAGCCACCATGGACAGATGCAGGCCCGAAATCGCCAGTACATGCGCCAGGCCGGACGCGGCAAGGTTTTTGCGAATACCTTCGTCCACCTGCCCCTGATCTCCAATGATCAATGCCCGCGCAATGCCAGAAATCGGAGGGGACAGGCTCTGGTCAATCCTGTTTCCAATCGCTTCGCGTGTTTCCTGAACGAAGCGAAAAAAGTTGATGCTCTGCGGACTTTGCAACACTTCAAGTGTGCCCGTTACGCTACCAAAGGCCCCTATTCCATCGAAATAGGCCTGAAATTGGCTGTCAAACCCTCCCGGAACAACCGGCCCGGGCACTTTGTAAAGGCGCATCGGGGCGCGGATGGTTGCCCCAACACGGGGCGCCTCATCTGCCCCCACCAGAATGCGCGCTCGTCTGACGGGCGGAGCACGGGCGCCCTCAACCGGCGCGATCCGGGATATGATGAGGCGGGCGCGGTTTCCGTCATTGGAATGAATGGCGTCAACCTGAGCGGTGTAAGTACCGTAAAACACACCACGAACCATACCGGTTCCGAACAATGCTCCATGCGCTGGCAGCAAGATGACCCCAACCCAGAACGCGCCAAACAAAACCAACAGTGGCAAAGCTTGTTTGCGCAGATTGAAAAGCAGCGCTGCAACCACAATGACACCGACAAACGCCAATGCAGCGCTGGAAGGCTCAAACCGGGCGGCGCGATAGGCCAGAATGCCCACAATCATTGAGAAAGGCAAAGCGATGAGCAATCGCCGATTTTCCAGCGCATCACGAACCGAAAGCACCAGCTTCCCCGAAATTTCCTCAATGCCGAACGCCCGGTGCGGCCCCCCGCCGGAAATCTCTGATACCGGCTTCACACCCGGGTCCGAACTCTTTCCGGGCACATCGCGTCGCTTGTGCCTGAAACCGGCCTCGGGCAGGCTCTCATTTTCTGACATGCTTCAAACCGCTTGGTAGCTCTTGCTCTTGGATAAGCCTATGCTAAACACGGCGTGGCCCTTTGGCCAATATTCCCTGGCCTCGTCAAACGGGGCTCCAACCTCAGTTAGGGGCCCGTGCTGTGAAAAAACCCGTTGTCACCAGATTTGCTCCCTCGCCCACCGGTTTCCTTCACATCGGTAGCGCGCGCACGGCACTTTTCAATTGGGTTTTTGCCAGAAAGCACGAAGGAAAAATGCTGCTGCGCATTGAAGATACCGACCGGGTGCGCTCCACAAAAGAGGCAACACAGGCGCTGCTTGATGGCTTGAGCTGGCTCGGTCTTGACTGGGACGACGAACCCATATCGCAGTTTTCACGCGCTGCGCGTCACGCAGAAATCGCCCACCAGCTTGTGGCCGCCGGAAAGGCATATAAGTGCTATTGCTCGCCGGAGGAACTGACTGAGATGCGCGAAACTGCACGGGCGGAGGGTCGTCCGCCCCGCTATGACGGACGCTGGCGCGAACGCGATGCTGGCCAGGCTCCTCCCGGAGTCGCGCCGGTCATTCGCATCAAGGCGCCTCAAAACGGCGAAATTATTGTCTCCGACTTGGTGCAGGGTAACGTGACGTTCCGCGCGCAAAATCTGGACGACTTTATTCTTTTGCGCTCCGATGGTTCCCCCACCTATCTGCTGGCAGTGGTGGTCGACGACCATGACATGGACATCACACATGTCATTCGAGGCGACGATCACCTCACCAACGCCGCCCGCCAGAGCCTGATATACCGGGCCATGGGCTGGCAGGAACCGCAGATGGCCCACATACCGCTGATACACGGCCCGGACGGGGCTAAACTTTCCAAACGCCATGGCGCGCTTGGCGTCGATGCCTACCGGAAAATGGGCTATTTGCCCGAAGCCCTGCGCAACTATCTGGCCCGGCTTGGATGGGCGCATGGAGACGATGAATATTTCACCACCGGCCAGATGGTCGAGTGGTTTGAACTTGCGGACGTGAACAAGGGCGCCTCGCGCTTCGACTTCGTAAAACTCGCCAACCTCAATGGTCGGCATATCCGCGAGGCCGACCCCGAGTATCTGTTCGCAGCAATGCGCGACCTGGCCGGTGAACTGGAGCGGGAGCACGACCGGAAAGGACTTGTAGCGCACAGGAATTCCGTGATCAGCGCCCTGCCCGACCTGCAACCGCGGGCAAAAACGGTGCTCGAACTGATTGATCTGGCGCAATTCATCTACGCCACGCGTCCGCTAGGCATGGACGAAAAGGCCGCCGGACAACTCAATGAGCAAACCCGGTCAATGATTTCGGATGTGATCGGATCACTGGAGCGGATTGAAGACTGGAATGCTGAGAACATCAACACCGCAGTGCGCGAGTTCGCCGGGAAAAAGGAATTGAAACTGGGCAAGGTTGCCCAACCCTTGCGCGCCGCGCTCACAGGAAAAACTGTCTCCCCGGGCGTGTTTGAGGTCATGGCTTTGCTGGGCAAAACCGAAAGCCTGGCCCGGCTGGGTGACCAGGCCCTGTGAAAGTGCGCCTCTCATGGGTTAGGGTAAGCCCCTGAGTTGCAACGAACAGGCAAATCAGATACCTCATCACTATCTTTTTTTGGCGCGGGGGTTCTTCCTTCACCTTTGGTGAACACCGGAGGCGCGCGCTTGATTTACAAGAAACCGGAGGCCGCACCCATGAGCGACAGAAAAGCAAAGCTGACCGTTGGCGACAAATCCTACGAATTTGACATACTCGACGGCACCGTAGGCCCCTCGGTAATCGACATCCGCTCCCTTTATGCGCAGACCGGTCTGTTCACCTACGACCCCGGTTTCACCTCAACAGCGGCTTGCGACAGCTCCATAACCTATATCGACGGAGATGTGGGCGAGTTGCTCTATCGGGGTTATTCCATCGACCAGCTGGCCGAAAAAAGCAACTATCTGGAAGTGTGTTTTCTGCTGCTCTATGGGGAATTGCCCACGGCCGTCGAAAAAGAGGAATTCGAATCCCGCATCACCCGCCACACGATGCTCCACGAGCAAATGCACTATCTCTACCGGGGTTTTCGCCGCGATGCTCACCCGATGGCAATTGTTTGTGGCGTCGTGGGAGCGATGGCCGCCTTCTATCACGATTCCACCGACATTACCGACCCCGAACAGCGCGAGATAGCCTCAATCCGCATGATCGCAAAAATGCCGACCATTGCCGCCATGGCCTACAAATATTCAATCGGGCAGCCCTTCGTCTACCCGCGCAATGATCTCTCCTATGCCGGCAATTTCCTTAACATGTGTTTCGCAGTGCCGGCTGAGACTTATAAGGTCAACCCCATAATCGAAAGGGCCATGGACCGGATTTTCACGCTTCATGCCGACCATGAACAGAACGCCTCGACCTCCACGGTGCGTCTTTCGGGTTCATCGGATGCCAACCCGTTTGCCTGCATCGCCGCCGGGGTCGCCTGTCTCTGGGGGCCTGCCCATGGCGGCGCCAATGAAGCCGCGCTCAACATGTTACGTGCCATCGGCACCCCGGATCGCATCCCCGAATTTGTTGCCAAAGCCAAAGACAAGAACGATCCGTTCCGCCTGATGGGATTTGGCCACCGGGTCTATAAAAGCTACGATCCGCGCGCTCAGGTGATGCAGGAAACCGCCCGCGAGGTGCTTGATCTGATGGGTATTGAAAACAACCCCACATTGCAGGTCGCGCGCGAACTTGAAAAAATTGCTCTTGAGGACGAATATTTCGTAACCCGGAAACTTTACCCCAATGTGGATTTCTATTCAGGCATCATCCTGGACGCCATCGGTTTCCCCACATCCATGTTCACAGCAATTTTTGCGCTTTCCCGCACCGTGGGCTGGATTGCCCAATGGAAGGAAATGATCGGTGATCCGCAAAAAAAGATCGGCCGCCCGCGTCAGCTTTACGACGGCTCCCGGCGCCGGGACTATGTGCCCTTGACACAGCGCTAGAGCCTTTCACGTTTAGACGGAAGCATATCCTGCATTTGCGAGGTAGTTGCTGCACTGTGCGGGGCTAATGTCTCCCACCAGTTTGCCGACATGCCTCCAAGCCTCCTCAATTGTCCGTTTCTGGGCCATGCGCATCCAGTGTTTTATCTTGGCAAAGGTCTGCTCGATCGGGTTTAGGTCTGGTGAATATGGCGGCAGGAACCACAGGCGCGCTCCGGCAGACTTGATAATGTCCCGGATGACCTTTGCCTTGTGGCTTCCAAGATTGTCCATGATGACAATATCGCCAGGTTTGAGCGTTGCGAGGAGGATTTGCTCCACATAGGCGCGGAACGATAGTCCATTGATGGGACCATCAAAGACGCAGGGGGCCGTCAGTCCATCGCAGCGCAGTGCAGCGATGAAGGTCATGGTGTTCCAGTGACCATGCGGCGCATAGCCCCTCAGGCGCTTGCCCTTACGGCCCCAACCCCGAATGGGCGCCATGTTGGTCTTGATCCAGGTTTCGTCGATAAATACCAACCGTCGTGGGTCGAGCTTTCCCATCAAGCTCTTCCAGCGCCGTCTTCGTCGAGCAACATCAGCCCGACCCTGTTCAAGGCCGAACAGAGTTTTTTTTGAAGCTCAGCCCCTCGCGGCGCAGGAAATGCCACACCGCATTGTGGGACACTTTGGTACCCCGTTTGGCCAGAAGGGCGCTCAGCCCATGCAAGGTCAGATGAGGGGTATGCTTTATCTGATCCAGAATGAAATCGCGGTGCGGATCGAGAACAGATTTGCGGTGGCCGCCAATCTGACCGGGCTCAACGCTGCCCGTTTGCCGGTAGCGTTGATGCCATTTGATGACACTCGAAACCGCAACGCCAAAACGTTCCGCTACAACACGTGTAGTCTCACCAGAAACAATGGCATTCACAGCGCGCTGCCGTAAATCATTGGAATAAGGTTTGGTCAGGTGCGCTGGCCTCCTTGTTCCAGCACACATCTTGAATCAGAAAAGTGCCAAAAAGGGAACCATTTTTGATTCAGTCAGGCCGAAAACCGCTCTAGAGCGGTTCACGGCCCCCTAAACAGGGTTACAATGGTATGAGCCAATTTGTTCGCATAACAGGCACAGGCATGCGGGAAACCCCGATATTGCGCCTCGCGCCGGCAGGCTGGTTTTCAAATGCCTGCAACGCATCAGCGGGGTAAACTGGCCATATCCTGCAAGCGTTTCCAGGCAAAGTGGGCCCCGGTTTCACTTCGTTGAAGCTTGTCCGGCATGAAACAGCACACGTTCGCCCGGGTCCTGCCGGGGAAAGTCAGCCATACCCGAGCGCATTTTCTTGGTCATGCGCACAAAGCCCTTTATCTGCTTCTGCGCGGTTTGGGGATAGTTCAGCAACTTCTGCGCCTCCGCAAAAAGGGCCTCCTCATCCGGTTTTTCAAGCAGAAGCTCCGGCACCAGGCTCTCGTCAAGGATGATGTTGGGCAGGCTTATATGTTTGATGTCAAGGCGGCGGCGCACCCGCGCCTGGGCCGCATCCATAACATAGGTCACCACCATGGGTACGCCCGAGAAGGCCAACTCCAGGGTTGCCGTCCCGGAAACCACCAGGGCAATCTTCGTCTGTTGGTAAAGTGCATCGCGCTCCACGCGGTCGGCAACGATACGCACCGGCACGCCCCACTTCGCGCTGGACGCACCCAGGTAGCCTTCCAGATAGTCCAGTGTCGGAACAAAAAATTCCAGTTCGGGGTGGTTTTGGTGTATCTTTCCGGCAACTTCGCCAAACATTTTCAGATGCCGTTTAAGTTCCCCCACGCGGCTTCCGGGCAAAAGGGCAACATATTTCTTCTCCCGCCCATCGTTGAGCACACTGCCCTCGGGCAATGCCGGATGTCCGACAAAACTGGTATCCGGCCCTCCAAGCTTGGACATTAAGGAAGGCTCAAACGGCAAAATCGCCAGAACCTCGTCATACAGGTCCCGGATCTTCGCCGCCCGCTCAGGTTTATAGACCCACACGGTCGGTGCAACATAAAGCAAAATAGGCTTTGAGAACCCCCGCTTTCTCAACCGGCGCGCCAGCAGATGACTGAATTCCTGGGAGTCGATGAGCACCACAATATCGGGATCGAATTTCAGCACGGCACGCAGGCATTGATAAAGCCGCCAAAGGAGAAACGGCAGTCTGGCGAGCACATCCACTACCCCCATGACAGAAAGGTCCGCAATCGGAAACAGGCTGCGCAGGCCTTGGCCTGCCATTGCTTTTCCGCCAACACCGGCCACCTCCAGGGGGGTATGTGTTTTCAGGCGCGCAATCAGGTCGGCGCCAATCTGATCGCCGGAGGCTTCACCAGCAATGACAAAAACTCGCAACGGCTCCATTCAGACCTCCCCGATGGCAAGAATTGAAACCCCCAGCGCTTCCGCTTGAGCAAACAGGTTGGCTTTGTCGATCAGCAGGGTGCCGCCGGCCTCGATCACAACCACGGAAATACCAGCAGCGCTTGCGGCGCGAACCGTATCGGGGCCAATTGCAGGCAGGTCAACGCTGGCCGGCTGTTCGGGTTTCTTTGCCTTGGCCAGTATCAGAGGGGTCGTGCCATCGCCCGTCAAGCCATCGGCTCTGTAGCGGCCGATGCGCGCTATCAGTGCGTCGGTTCCCCCAATGTCCTCGGCGCCCACAATACGCATGCCCGCCGCAACAACGGCCTGACCGATATCGAGAGCGCCGATCTGGCGCGCGCACGCAAGGGCATGCTCACAGTGCGCCAAAACCTCTGTGCTCAGTCTGGGGCCTGCGTTCAACCCGGGCTGGGCAACAATATCTGGTAACAGTTCCTGCACACCGATGACTTTTGCCCCCGTGGTTAACTCCAAAGCGCCGATCAGTCTGGAAAGTCCCGTGTCGCCGCTGTTCCTTTTTTTCTTTGATTTCCTGTGCAGGAGGCCGAACAATCCCGCGCGTTGTTTGTCGGAAACCTTAAGTCCGCCAACCATGCAGATGTGAGTCGTCTTAAAGGCGCGAAGTGTCAAAATAATGCCAATGGGGTTGTTCAGCGAACATTTGACCGGCGCCCAGTCGCTCAGGTCGGTACGAGCGGTCAAAGACAGCACCTGAACATCAAAACCCGCTGTGGCGGCCTGTGCAAGCGTGTCCGTTACCAGTTGCCCCTCACCGGCCAATACCGACAATCGGTTCTGCATCTAGTCGCCACTGGATCCGTTGCGCGGCATGCAGATAGCGCGCCCGGACGCCTTGTTCAGGAAGCTCACCACATCCTGGACCAGATCGTTTGCATCAAAAAGTTCCGCGGCGTCCTTCACCCGTTCGCGAAAGGTGCCTTCGGTTGAAAAAATCATCCTGTAGGCGGTTCGAAGCGCATGGATGCCTTCGCGATCAAACTTGCGCCGCTTCAACCCCACCAGGTTGAGCCCGGCAAGGCGCGCCCGGTTTCCAACCGCCATGCCGTAAGGAATGACATCCCCATCGACCATGCTTTGCGCACCGACAAAGGCATGGGCACCAACGCGCACGTGCTGACGCACAACACAGATCCCCCCGAAAGTCACATAGTCCTCTATTATGGCATGCCCGGCAACGCCCACATAGTTGGCCAGAATAACATGGTCACCCAGTCGACAGTCGTGGGCCACATGGGAGTTTGCCATCAGCAGACAGTCATCCCCAACCTTTGTCTCCATGCCTCCGCCCTGGGTACCCGGATTGACTGTGACATTTTCACGGATAGTGCATCTGGCGCCAATCTTGAGCCAGCTGTCCTCCCCGTGATATTTCAGGTCCTGGGGAGAGTGGCCAATCGAGGCAAAAGGATATATTTTGGTTGCCTCCCCGATGCTGGTGTTTCCGGCAACACACACATGGGAAACCAGTTCGACATTGTCTTTGAGCACGACTCCGGCGCCTACCATGCAGTAGGGCCCAACAGCCACACCATCACCAAGAATGGCTTCTTCACTCACAATCGCTGTTGGATGGATATTTACCGAGCCCAAACTGAAACCTCAAAACTGCTGTTTGCGTGGGAATCCACAAATGCGGGTGCAGACATATTTGCCGGATCCGTTCAGTCCGCAGATTGTTCAACGATCATCGCGCCTATCTCAGCCTCGGCCACGACCACATCACCAACCATTGCAGTCGCTTTGTAGCGGCCCACATTGCGCCGGCGCTGAACCTTTTCGATATGGTACTCAAGCATGTCGCCGGGTACCGCGGGTTTGCGGAACTTTGCTTTGTCGATCGTCAGCATGTAGACAAGGTGGTTCGCGCCCTTCTCGCGCTCCGCCGCAATAACAATGGCCCCGGCTGTTTGCGCCATGCCTTCAATAATCAACACACCGGGAAAAACCGGGTTTCCCGGAAAATGACCTTGAAAAATGGGTTCGTTGATGGAAACATTCTTGATGCCGGTTGCTCTCTCGTCACCTTGGATGTTGATGATCTTGTCCAGCATCAAAAACGGATAACGATGAGGCAGGCAATCAAGCAAATCCTGGATGTTGAGCGATGTGAACACGCGCCGCTGGTTTTCTTCCATCTGCAAACTATCCAAACTCACTGCTTACCTCCTTTTGCCAATCGGCGAACAACCGCCAGTTCCCTCCAGAAATCCCTGATATCCTGCGCAGGCGCCCCCGCCAGCATGGATTTTTCCGGCCAGTCCTTGGTCACCGCCGCCCGGCCGTGAACAACAGAATTCGCACCTATGCGTAAATGGCCGGAGGTCCCCACCCCCCCGCCCATGAGCACACTGTCGCCCACAATCGTCCCACCTGACAACCCGGTCGTAGCAGCAATAAGGCAATTGCGTCCCAAATGACAATTGTGCCCGATCTGAACCAGATTGTCGATCTTTGTGCCCTCGCCCAAAACAGTATCACTCAACGCCCCCCGGTCGATGGTTGCATTGGCGCCCACGCTCACCCCGGATTGTATGATAACTCGCCCCAGTTGAGGTATCTTGGTATTGCTTTTTCCATGATCAAGCCATCCGAACCCCTCTGTCCCCACCCGGACACCGGCGCTGATATTCACGTTGTCCCCGATCATTGCGCATTCCAGCGTCACATTTGCACCTATCCTTGTGTCGCGGCCAATGGTCACGTTCGGACCGATTACGGAGTTTGGTCCAATCTGTGTACCTCTGCCGATCTGCGCGCCCGATCCGATGACCACGTTGGCACCAACCTCCACATTCTCCTCCAGCGCAGGCTCACCCGCACCTTCGTCCTTGGGACGTAGGGCTGTCATATATCCTTTTTCGGGGAAGAGAAAATTCATTGCCTGCACGAAACTCAGGTGCGGATCCCCGACGCACAAGGCAACACATCCCGGCGGCACCAGTTCCAACAACTCCTCGCTGACAAACACAGCGCTGGCCCGGGTGGCTGACAGTGCTTTGCCATAGGACTTCTTGGCCGCCAGGCTCAGGTCACCCGAACAGGCAACACTCAACTCTTCAATGTTGGAAATAACGGTTTCAGCCCCCTCGGGGGGGAGCAGAAGGCCATCCTCACCAATCGCTTCCAATATCTGGAGGAGTGTTCTGGCCCCGATCGGCCTGAAGAAACGAAAATCTACCATTGTGCGCCGCTCATACAAACAGGCCGCGGCACGAAACAGCGCCGCGGCCCCAACAATGTTTCATGCCATTGCCGCTAGAGCAAGGTTGAAATTGTAAACTGGAACACCTGCGTAGTATCCCCGGCGTCCTGCTGCAACACCTGGGCCACATCGCCCCGAAGGGGACCGAACGGAGAATTCCAGATGAGCGAAGCACCGACCGAAGCCCGGACCGGCTGCGTTGTGCCACTGGCGACCAAAGCGGGAGCAACAGACGCCGGAACGCCGCCAACATAGCCCACATCTGCCCAGACGGCGCCGCGAATACCATAGTTTTCAGGCAGCACCGGAATTGGGAACTCAAGCTCTGCCGAAATTCCCGCAAACATGGTCGCGCCAAGGTTTTCGCCATTGGCAGCCCGTGGTCCCATGCCCCCCGCGGCAAAACCCCGAACAAGATTCGGTCCCTTGACAAACGCCTCCGTCGGATTCACACCCGCCCCGCTCAGGTCGTTGATTATGCCGGCCTGCCCGCGAACACTGGCAACAATGCCGGAATCCTGAATGACCGGAATAAAATACCTGGCCCTGGCCTCGGTACGAATGAAGTTGTGATCCCAGCCGACATATTGCTGGCTCAGATTTGCAATGAACCCGCTCGTCGGGCTGATCTGCCGGTCGAGATTGTTAAAGACCAGACTATACCCGACAAACGCCTTGTTCAGAGTGCTGCCATCAACGACCACGTTGGAATCCGTGGGATCGGAATCAACGAACGACTTTGTCTCAAAGCCCGCCATCAGATTGGCATTGATTTCCTCTGTAATTGGAACTCCGAAACGAAGCTGTCCGCCAGTTGCATCGGAACCAAAGAAACTTGTCGTTGTTTCATCTGCAATCCGCTTGTAAACATCCACCCCGGCGGAAACCTTGAGACCCATGAAGCGGGGTTCGGTGAAGGACAGGTCATAGGTCTGCCCCGCTGTTGTGGCGCCCACCGCAATTCTGAGATACTGGCCCCGGCCCAGGAAGTTCCTCTCGGTCAGCGAAACCTCTCCCAGAATACCCTCAGTACTGGAGTAGCCGGCTGTAAACCCATAGTCACCGGTTGACTTTTCAACAACCGCAATAGTCAGGATCACCTTGTCAGGCGCGCTTCCGCGCTGAGTGGTCACGTTGACGGAAGAGAAGAAGTCCAACTCTTCAATAGCTCCCTTGCCCCGGGTCACCATGGAACGGTTGAACGGATCGCCTTCGGCAAAATCCAGAGCCCGGCGGATAACGAAGTCGCGGGTTTTGGTGTTGCCCAGAATGTTGATGCGTTCCACATAGACGCGTGGTCCCTGGTCAACCAGATAGGTAACGTTGAACACCTTGTTTGCGATGTCCCTGTCCAGGCGGGGCCGCACATCGGCAAAGGCAAATCCCTGTCCGGTGGCGCGATAGGCGATGTCCTCAACGGAAGCTTGCAGGTCGCGGCGCGAATACACGGCACCCTCATAGGTGCGGATGCTGCTCTTGAGCGCTTCGGAATCCAGCCCGGCAATACTTGTTTCCAGACCAATGGTCCCAAAGGTGTAATATTCACCCTCCGATATGGCAAAGTTGATGAAATAGGCGTTGCGCTCCGCGTCAAACTCGGCGACGGCCGAAAGCACCCGCGCATCCGGGTAGCCCCGATTCGCATAAAAGATGCGAATAAGCTCTTTGTCCGCGTTAAGCTTTTCCTCGTCCAGATTGTCATCGTTGAACAACCAGCTCAGCAGATGGGTTTCTGAGGTGTTTATGACACCCTTGAGCGTGCCGGCGCTAAAGGCGTTGTTGCCGGTGAAATTGATCGCGGCAATCCCCGACTTGTCACCCTCGGTAATGACAAACACCACCCGCATGCGTGAGTTCTCGAGAATCTCGGTTCGGGAGGTCACGCTGACGCCGGTATAACCGGCCTGTTCGTAGGCGAGTTCAATCGAGCGCACATCTGCAGCGAGCCGCGCTTCGGAAAACGTACCGCGGGAGGCCAGGTTGACCATCGCCACCAGCTGATCGTCGGAAAAGCGCTGATTTCCCTCAAACAGCACCGAGGATACGATCAGGTTTTCGCTTACCGAAACGCTGAGCGTGCCGCCCGAATAGCGCACGCTCACATTGCTGAACAGACCTGTGGCGTTGAGGGAGTTGATGGAAGACTGGATGGCGCTGGATGTTGCTGCGTCTCCCACCCGGATGGTGAGAAAGGAGCGTACAGTCGCATCATCGACCCTCTGGTTGCCACTGACATTTATGCGCACCACCGTTTGGGCCTGTGCAGCTTCAACGCCAAACACACCGACACCCACTCCTGTCAATGGAGAAAAGAGCACCAGCGCAAACGCCAGAACCATGCTACGCAGTAAATTTCGATGGATCATAATTGCCTCAACTGCCCTAAAGTAATCTACCCGAAACCCGAAAACACACCACATAGAATCATGCAGGCGATTCCGGGTGCCCACTCCAATGCACAGTCTTACCTTTTTTTTAACCAAGAGCAAGTGCCAACAAGCCTTTGGGTTACCAAAACATTGGCGGTTTGCATAATCGCAACACCGGCCTGAAACAGAGGTCAGAAGATATCGTTTATCAGCGTGAACACCATCAGCGTCCCCACCAGTGCCAGGCCGAACCGAAAACCGATTTCCTGCACGCGCTGGCTGAGCGGTCTGCCCTTGGCGGCTTCAATCAGATAATAGACCAGATGGCCGCCGTCGAGCATGGGAATTGGA
>DROE01000162.1 GCA_011322005.1 Devosia sp. | reverse complement strand
TGATGCGATCACACTATTTTATGTCAGCCAATTGCAGGACCCCGCCCAGACCGCAGCGGTGGGGCGGGCCAGTTATGTCATTGGTTTTGTCATTGCCCTTGCGGTAGGTCTGATGATTGGCTCTTCAGTGCTTATTGCCCGCTCGCTGGGAGAGGGAGAAACTGCAAAGGCAAAATCCTATGCCGGCTCGGCTCTGGTGGGTGTTGCCGCTCTTGGTGCTTTGTTTTCAGTTTTTCTTCTGTTGTTCACCGACTGGTTTCTGGCCCGGCTCGACGCGCAAGGGGAAGCGCTTGACCACGCCCGGCGCTACCTCTTTATCATCCTGCCCGTCATGCCATTTTTAACTGTGGGCATGGTGAGCATGGGCATATTGCGCGCGCATGGCGCGGCACGCCAATCCATGTATATCACGCTTGCCGGAGGTATTCTGACTGCAACGCTGGACCCAATATTCATTTTTGTGTTCGGGCTGGAGGTTACCGGGGCAGCAATCGTTTCGGCTATTGCCCGCGTCAGTTTTGCCGTTTACGGACTTTATCTTGTTGTGGTCGTCAACAAAATGGTCTCGCTGGGATCCTTTGGACAAATAGTCCGCGATCTTGGCGATATGGCAAAACTGGCTGTTCCGGCGATGTTCACCAATCTGGCGGCGCCGGTCGGGGCATTTCTGATAGCGCAGAAAGTTTCTGAATTCGGCGATGCCGCCATTGCCGGACAGGCCGTGGTCGATCGATTGATCCCGCTGACATTCGGGGTCATCTTTGCCCTGTCCGGGGCTGTCGGGCCGATCATCGGGCAAAATGCCGGAGCAAAACTGATGCCCCGGGCGCGCCAGACGCTGATCGACGGGATCATTTTCAATACAGTCTATGTGGCGCTGGCCTGGACTGCGTTGTTTCTGGGGCGCAACTGGATCATTTCAATTTATGCAGCGACCGGGAATATGGCTCTGATGATAAATCTGTTCTGCACCATTGCAGCGGGCGCCTTCTTGTTCAACGGTCTGATGTTTGTGACCAACGCCGCCTTCAACAATCTGGGCAAGCCCTTGTGGGCCACCGGGTTCAACTGGCTGCGCCAGACGGTGGGGGTCGTGCCCTTTGTCTGGCTGGGGGCTGAGTGGGGTGGCCTGACGGGTCTTTCCTGGGGGATCCTTATTGGTAGCGTTCCATTCGCACTCATGGCGATCTGGGCAGCGTTCACCCTGATTCGTTCTCAAACTTTCAACATGCCGGAAGCCGTTCCAGCTCACACATAAAAGTCCGGGCAGATCAAACAAGGAACCGCCCGGAAAGTTGTTTCTGGAAACAAGAGAGCAGTCCGGCAGGCAAGCCGGGCGGCAATCCACTTCAGTTCAACGCAACCAGGTCTCGGCCCGGCTGTCGCGCCGCGCGGCGAGGAATTCTCCCCGCGAAGTCCCGCGCTTAAAACGCGCATCAAACAGATCATACCGGGTCAGGCCCAGATCGGAGAGGCGGCACGCGTCCATCTCCGAGAGGCTTTTGGCGGAAGTCCAATCGGCGTAAATTCGGGAAAAGGCTGCAAATACATTCATGATCGTTCTCCTTGCCCTGCCAACCTTGGGGGCTGCGGTTTTGGTTGTTGGTTGTCGATGGCACAGATATAGGGGCTTGCTATTTATTCGTCCAACAAATAGATTTTATCCTACTCATAACAATATTTGATGCATGCCTCATGGCCACACCACTTGACCTCGACCAGTTGCAAAGCTTCTGCGCCATTGCCGACTGCGGCAGTTTCACCGAAGCGGCAAAACGCGTTCACAAGACTCAATCTGCTGTTTCCATGCAGATAAAACGCCTGGAGGAACGGCTGGGCCAGACTCTGTTTCTGCGCGAAGGACGCTCGATCAGCGTAACGCCGGAGGGCCACGAGCTTTATGCGCGCGCCCGGCGCATGTTGCGCATCAATGCCGAGATTGTTGACCTGTTCTCGGATGATGATCTGGCGGGCAGTATCAGGTTCGGTGTTCCGGATGATTATGCGGAGCGCCTGCTGCCGGTCATTCTTTCACAATTTCAGCGTACCCACCCCAAAATTGCGGTTGATGTGAAGTGCATGGCTTCCGAGGAACTGCTCGATGGCATGCGCTCGGGAAACTTTGACCTTATTGTGTTCACACAAGGGACGCTGCATGAATTTGGCGAGCTGTTTCGCACCGAACGCATACTCTGGGTAGGCTGCAAGAACGGTACAGCAGTTACAACTGACCCCCTGCCCCTTGCTGTGGGGCCGGCGAGCTGTTGCTGGAGTGCTGACGCGAAGGACGCGCTAAACCGGGCGGGCCGTGAGTATCGCGTTGCCTACACTTCTTCAAATGCCACTGCAATTTCCAGCGCAGTGCTTTCAGACCTAGCGGTGGGCATTCTTCCCCAAAGCGCGCTGCAACAGGGAATGGTGGTTCTGGGGGAAAAAGAGGGTCTGCCCCGCATGGCGGACGCTCAGGTGGCAGTAATGCGGGCCAGCCATGCCTATGGGGGGATTTATGACGCTCTGGCCGATCATATTCGGGCTTCAATGGGAAATATCGGCGGGCAGGAGGGACAGCGCAGAGAGGCCGCAGAATAGGGGCAGACCAACTCCATCTATTTCAGCTTCTTACCCGGTTCAGGGGGCTCAGACGGCTCTTGCCCATAGGTTTTGACCAGTTCCCTGTTGAATTTCACGCTATCGCGGGCAAAACTTCTGGCCCGTTGCAACCGGTCCTTGAGGTCGCTTTCTCCCCTGGGGGTATGTTGAGAAAGAATTTCCGCATAACCCCGGCTCATGCGTTCCGAGAACTCAAGATATTGGGAAATCACCCGCAAATCTGAAACCGAAACGCCCCGCATTGCTTCTGCAAAGGCCATCCCCATGGGCTCAAATATGATATTGACCATGGTGTGGGCAAACTCCGTCAACTCGACATAGACTTTGCGCCTATCTGTCGGGTCTACCACTCGTTGGGCAATTCCCGCTTTTTCCAGCCGGTCGATAACAGTGGTCACCGCCCCGGTGCTCAGCCCTGCACGGCTTGCAAGTTCACCTGCTGTCATGCGCCCGAACCTTTGAACAAAGTCAGCGCAGCGTGCATCGGTACGGTTGTTACCAAACAATTTGCCAACGGCCTCATCGAACATGTCATAGGCATTCTGCGAGCCCCGCGCAGCCGCAATCAAGCGGGCAACCATGGGGTCAACCATCGGATTGCCATTTTCTCTTGACTTTCGTATATTTCGATTCATAAGATATGTCCGTTATCTTGATTTTCGAGATATTGAATAGTTTAACTATCAGGAGAGGTCAAGGTGGAGCGCTCTGAGAAGCAGAATTTGATAAGGACCCGGGGCTTGAAGCGCACCTTCAAAGCCCGCGGGAGGGCTCGCGAGAAAGATGTTGAAGCCGTCAAGGGTGTTGATCTGGATGTATTTCAGGGCGAAATTGTGGGGTTCCTCGGTCCCAATGGTGCCGGCAAATCCACCACCCTGAAAATGTTGTGCACCCTGCTCGAGCCGAGCGGGGGCACCGCAACAATTGTCGGGGCCGATCTGAGAAAAAATCCGGACGAGGTGAAGCGCCATATCGGGTATATTTCGCAAAACGGTTCGACCAGTTCCGCGGCCAGAGCGGGTGACGAACTGATCTGGCATGGCGAGTTGCATGGAATGAGCCGTGCGCAGGCGCGCGAGAAAAGCAGAAATCTGCTCAAGGCACTTGATCTGGAAGACGTCTGGGAGCAGACCTGCGGAACCCTTTCCGGAGGGCAGAGGCGACGTCTTGATATTGTTATGGGCCTCATCCACGAACCGGCGCTGGTGTTCATGGACGAACCAACCACCGGCCTTGACCCGCAGGCGCGCACCAACCTTTGGGGACACATTCGCCGGTTGCGCGATGAGCTGGGAACAACCGTTTTCCTCACCACCCATTACATGGACGAAGCGGATGCGCTTTGTGATCGCGTGTTTATCATTGATCATGGGGAAATTGTTGGTGAGGGAAGTCCAAAAGAGCTCAAGAGAGCCATCTCCGGCGACACCATCAGGCTGACTATGCGCAATGGGGCCGACACCCGGGCCGCCGTGGAGCTGGGCAGCAGCCTGGGAACTGCCACTCCGGTGCAGCTCGGCAATGTTGTAACAATTCAGGTGCCTGAGGGAGCTTCAGCCCTTCCCGAAATCATCAGCGCCCTTAACAAAAAAAACATCGAGGCCATCGGTATTGAAATGGCCCAACCCACATTGAACGATGTGTTTTTGGGCCTGACCGGTCGGTCCCTGCGCGACTGAAGGTTTGCGCCGACCCCAAGGAGATGACCTTAATGAAGCAATATGTGCACGACACGATGGTGGTGTTCCGGCGGGCCATGACCATTGCCCTGCAGAACCCGGTGTGAATTTTTGTATCCATTTTTCAGCCAATTCTCTACCTCACCCTGTTCGGCCCCCTGCTCGAACGTGTGGCTCAGGTGCCCGGATTCCCCCCGGGGGACGCCTGGCTGGTGTTTGTTCCGGGGCTTCTGGTTCAGTTGGGGATATTCGGGGCGTTCTTTGTGGGCTTTGGTATCATCGCTGAGTGGCGAGAGGGGGTCATCGAGCGGATGATGGCCACTCCGGCGCGCCGCACAGCGCTAATCAACGGTCGGGTATTGCGCGATGTGGTGATGATCACAATGCAGGGCCTGATACTGATCGGGGCGGGGTTTTTGTTCGGGCTCCGGGTGTCGGGGCTGGAAATTGTTGCCAGCCTTGGCATCATTGCGCTTCTGGCCGCTGCATTTTCATACCTGTCCTATGCTG
>DROE01000161.1 GCA_011322005.1 Devosia sp. | reverse complement strand
TGCACCGATGTGGCGCTGGACCCCTATACCAGCCACGGCCATGACGGGGTGATGGAGGGAGAAACCATTCTCAACGACGAGACAGTGGAAATACTGGTCAATCAGTCGCTCAATCAGGTTCGCGCCGGATGCGATGTGATTGCGCCCTCGGACATGATGGACGGGCGGGTTGGCGCTATCCGGGGGGGGCTGGACGCCCAAGGGTTCGAAAACACCATCATCATGGCCTATTCGGCCAAATATGCTTCGGCCTTTTATGGTCCTTTTCGAGACGCCATCGGCTCTGAGGGCCGCCTGAAGGGCGACAAACGCACCTACCAGATGGATTACGCCAACATCAACGAAGCCCTTCGTGAGGCGGCACAGGATATCAGGGAGGGCGCAGACATTTTGATGGTCAAGCCGGGCATGCCCTATCTGGATGTGGTTCGGGCGCTTTCTGAGAATTTCAATACTCCCCTCACCGCCTATCAAGTCTCGGGGGAATACGCGATGATTGCTCTCGGCGCGGAGGCAGGCATGTGGAACCGGCACGGGGCGATGATGGAAAGCCTGACGGGATTCAAGCGCGCCGGGTGTGATGCAATTCTTACCTATTTTGCATTGGAAGCGGCACGGTTGCTTAATCGCTAGGATCACCCGTCTCTTGAAATTTGTCGGTTTGTCGCCAAATTTAACAACAATCGGGCTTGTTGCAGCCAAGGAGGCTCAGATGTCGTCAAATCTTCCCGACCCCCATACCGCGCCTGAATTGTTTGAGGGACTGCTGGCGCGACGGGTGGTTGCCTACATTATCGACCTCGTCATTCTGGCAGCGATTACGTTCGCCACGCTGATTGTCGGAATTATTGGCGGAATCGTAACGCTTGGCGCCGCTTTTTTTGCCCTTCCCTTTGCCATTCCCATTGCCATTGCGCTTTATTACGGAGCAACACTTGGTTCGGTGCAGCGGGCTACCATCGGCATGCGGATGATGGATATTGTACTGACTCCCACCAGGGGAGCGCCGTTGAACGGCATTAGGGCCTTTATTCATCCGGTGGTCTTCTGGATAACCTGCTGGTTCCTGACACCATTTTCCTTTCTGTTTGCGCTGTTCTCTCCCCGGCGTGAAATGCTGCACGACATGATTGTTGGTACGCTGATGGTCAGGCGCTCTCCCATGGAACGTCACTGGGCAGGCAATACCGCCTGAGCGACCTCCGGCAAGAAACGGTCAGCTGCAGGAGAAAAATATTCCTTATTTTTCATATATTTGGCAAAAGACGCGCTTAAACTGAATCAAGGGCCCACTGTCGCAAATTTTTGCGTATAAAGCGCAAATAGGGGGCAGATATGCCCTTGGTCATGCGCCTTAATGTGGCATGATGCGCCATCATGTTTGATCTGATTGCAAGTTATGAAATGGCCGCCATGTGGCTGACCTTTGCCGTTATTGTTGCGGCGATGGCCTGCTACGCCATGGAATGGGCACCCCTTGAGATCGTCTCGCTCGGGGCGATTGTCGCCTTGATGATCGTGGGGCTGATTGTGCCGGGCAGCGGTATTGGCCCGGAGAACCTGCTGACGGGCTTTTCCAATCCGGCACTGTTCACAATTCTGGCCCTGCTGGTTATCGGACAGGGGCTGATCCAGACAGAGGCGCTCAGCAGCCTGGCGGAGTATCTGGGCGATCTGTGGCCAAAAAACCCGACCCTTGTAGTGCTGGTTGCGCTGGTCATTGCGGGGGCGGCCAGTTCGATTGTCAACAATACGCCGGTGGTGGTTGTTTTCATGCCGGTGCTGGCCTCGATTCTGGCCCGCCGCAAGATATCCGCTGCAAAATACATGATGCCGCTGAGCTATATCACCATTCTTGGGGGCATGGTTACTCTGCTGGGCTCTTCGACCAACCTTTTGGCCGCCGGGGTGGCGCGTGAGGCGGGGATTGAATTGAGTTTCTTCTCCTTTGCCGTGCCCGGACTGGCCATGGCCCTTGTGGGAGCAATCTATGTGTTGTTCATCGCGCCGATGTTCGTTCCTGACAATCAGAAAAGCACGCCTGAAATGCGCGCCCGCTCGATGCAGTTCATCACAGAAATCCGCCTGACACCTGGCCATCCGCTGATTGGTGACAAAACCGTTGCCGGCATGTTCCCCAAGCTGACCACGATGACGGTGCGTGCCGTAAGGAGGGGGAAAACCAACTTCCTGCCCCCCTTTGATGACATAACCCTGCGTACCGGCGACACGCTGATAATTGCCGCCACCCGCGATGCCCTGACCGAGGCCCTGAAGAACTGGCGCGCTTTTGAGGGGCACGAAGTGCTCAGTTCCGGCGCCCAGGAGGAAGGCGACAGCGGTATTCTGCTCTATGAAGCGCTGGTGACGCCGGGTTCGCGGCTGGTCAACAACGGTGTCGATCAGGCGGGTTTCATGGCCCAGCATGACTGTCTTATTCTGGGGCTGGAGCGGCGCAGCCGTATGCCACGCCAACCGTTGAGTGAAATCCGGCTGGAGGCCGGGGACGTATTGCTGATGGCGGGGCAGCGCAGTGCCTTTGCCCGGCTGCGGGGCTTGCAGGATCTGATGGTCATGGAGTGGAGCGGCTCGGAAATCCGCCCTCACGGCATGGCCATGCGGGCGCTGATTATTTTCATTCTGACCATAGCGGCTATCGCCAGCGGTTTTGTGCCCATAGTTGTTGCAGCTATTACCGGAGCTTTTGCCATGCTGGCTTCGGGAAGCCTGAATATCAGGCAGGCGGCGCGGGCCATAGACCGCAAGATCGTGCTACTTGTGGGCTCTTCCATTGCCATGGCCCACGCCATGGCCACCAGTGGGGGGGCGGACTTTATTGCCGAGGTGGCAATAGGCCAGCTGGGCAATGCTTCACCGGCGGTGTTCATGGCCGGGATGTTCCTGCTGGTCGCAGTTCTGACCAATTTCCTCTCCAACAATGCCACGGCGGTGCTGTTCACCCCCATAGCCATTGCGGCGGCTGCAAAGCTGGGGGTAGATCCGGTGCCGCTGGTTGTCTCTGTCATTCTTGGGGCCAACGCATCGTTTGCGACCCCGATCGGGTATCAGACCAACCTCTTGGTAATGGGGGCGGGGCATTACCGGTTCCGTGACTTTATCCTGGTGGGTTCTCCGCTGGTGATTATCGTCTGGGTGGTGTTCTCGGTGGTGGCGCCATGGTACTATGGAATGAGCTACTTCTGAGCTTTAACGAACACCGGAATGTGAAGATTTGCAATGACCCACCAAGTAACGGAAAAAGCGCAATTCTTTGTAACAGCGCCTTCGCCCTGCCCATATCTGGAGGGCAAACAGGAGCGCAAGGTGTTTACACATCTGAACGGGCGACGGGCAGCCAGCATTCATCAACTTCTCTCACAGCACGGCTTCCGGCGTTCACAAAATCTGGTCTACCGGCCTGCCTGCGATGAATGCGCGGAGTGCAAGTCTGCGCGAGTAGTGTGCAGCGAATTCGTACTTCGGAAACGCCACCGCAGGCTGATAAGGCGCAACGCGGATTTGAGTGCAGCGGTTGTTGAACCGGTGGCGCGGAGCGAGCACTATAATCTTTTCATGCGCTATCTCAATTCCCGGCATGAGAACGGCTCCATGACCGAAATGTCGTTTGCAGATTTTGAGTGCATGGTGCAGGACACACCCGTTGACACCATTCTAGTTGAGTATCGCCTTCGGCCCGAAACGGCAGACAAGTCTGGTGAAGTAGCCGACAAACTGGTTGCCGTTGCATTATGCGACGTGATGGCCGACGGCTATTCTATGGTTTACAGTTTTTTTGATCCCGATCTTGATGCAAGGGGTTTGGGCAACTTCATGGTGCTGGATCATATCGCGCGTGCGCAACGGGAGGGGTTTGCTTTCGTTTATCTGGGATACTGGGTCGCCAACTCACCTAAAATGCACTATAAATCCGGATTCAAGCCCCTGGAAGTTCAGGCGCTGCCTGCCGGCTGGCAACGTCTGGACTGAAGCAGCGCCGGTCGCACTTACACAAAATACGAATTGAAGCCTAACTCATGCGTGTCGTTAATTTTCTTGTGCGCTGGTTCCTGCTGCTTGGCATTGCGGGCGTAAGCTTTTTGGCGCTTGGTGCTTTGTTTGGCTTCGCCGCGCCATTGCTTGACGTGCTCAATCACTTCCAGCCCTTTTTGTTCGCGGGCACTCTGACAGTGCTGGCAACAGCGCTTTTGGGGGTCAGGATACGCCTCTGGCGAAAGGGCGTTGTTGCGCTTGCAGTTCTTGGTTTTGCCAGTTCCGGCGTAACCATGGTGCCTGAGTTGGCCAGCACGTTTGTGAACCGCCCCGGCCCGACCCAGGAGCAGCGAGTGATCAAGCTGTTGAGCCACAATCTGTTTGGCGTGAACTGGCAAATGGAGCTGGTCGCTGCAGAAATCGCCGCCGAAGGCCCCGATATTCTCGTATTTCAGGAATATTTCAGAGGCCAGTATTCGCGCCTGCACGGCCTGCTCATCAAGGACTATCCCTATTTTTATCGTTGCGGAGGAGGTCGGCGCGCCTTTATCGCAATCTATGCAAAATGGCCGTTCGAATTGACCGGTGCCTCCGCCTGTCCGCGCAACGTACCCCTTGGCAGCGATGCTCTGGGGCGCATTGCGGCCCGTTTTGAACTGGAGGACGGGCGCACGTTCAGCGTGATGACCACGCAGTTGAACTGGCCCATACAGGTGTCGCCCCTGTTCAATGATGAATTGAGCTGGCCCGAACGCTTCAAGGCCACCTATGCCCGTCAGGCGGGAGAAATGTCCGAACTGGCGCAAGCGGTGCGCTCGGTGGAGGAACCTCTGGTTCTTGTGGGCGACTTCAATTCGACCCCCTGGTCCTATGCGCTGCGCAAGTTCGTCTCAGAGGCCGGTCTGAGCAGGCAGACGCGCAACATGATGACCTACCCGACAATATTTTACCTGGGCCAATGGGTGCCCACATGGCCATTTCTGCCCATCGACCATATGATGAGCAGCCCCGGAATTGTCGTGCACAATATCAAAACCGGCCCGTCTGCGGGAAGCGACCACCTGTCTGTGATTGCCGAGTTTTCCGTCTCCGGGGGATAGTGCATATTCAAGTTCAACTCTTAGCTTGATGCCGTGACAAGGCTCTGGATTCCGGTACAATTTCTGGCCTGGCAAACCATATCATCCTTCCCGGGGCATTGGCGGGCATATGAACCATCGTGGCGAACCTGACCCATGGATCGGCGAAAAACCCGAGTTTCAGCCTCCCCTTTTACCCCCTCAACGCCTACCTGTTCTGTGAATCTGTGACCTAGCTTTCGAACAGCTTGTTGGCCAGTGTTTCATCCACAACGAGATGGGTAACGAGGTTGCCGCGCAAGGCCGCCGCCGCTGCTTCAAATTTGGCCAAGCCTGCCGTAACCATGATGCGCTTTTTAGCGCGGCGCAGCGCGGGGATGTCGATGGAGATCATATGTTCGTCAAGCCCGACATTTATCTGGCGTCCTTGTGCATCAATAAACCGGGAGCAGACAATGCCCCTG
Source organism: Devosia sp. (assembly GCA_011322005.1). Classification (GTDB taxonomy): domain Bacteria; phylum Pseudomonadota; class Alphaproteobacteria; order Rhizobiales; family Devosiaceae; genus DROE01. The sequence goes on along the minus strand of DROE01000161.1, from coordinate 4,993 downwards.
GCACCAAGGCCGATGGCTTCGTGCATGTCTGAAGCGCTGGCGATACCCGCTTCAACCATGTGCGTGGTGCCAGAGCAATCTCCTGCGGAAAAAAGAGCAACATCCAGACTGTCCAGACGCTCAAGCTGAGCCTTGATGGTTGGCTCCTCCTTTAGTGCCCGGGCCAATTCCGCGCTGGAGAGAACGGCCGGAGCATGCAGCGTAAAGCACTCGGCACCAATCCGGTTGGCAATGCGGATGGAGCAGGCCTCAGCACTGGGCAGGCGGGTTGAATACATGGCTCCGATAATCTGACTTACCGAGGTTCCCCCTATCGGAGAGTTGGGCAGTTGATCGGCGATATTCTTTATGGTTTCGCCCCATGCGACCCCCAAATGATCACCGGGCTTCACGATGTCGAGCAGGGCCATGGCCCCAACCCGGGCGGTTTGCACAAGCGCATCGCCGCTTTCAGCATATTGAGCAATGTAAACATCGCTCAGGCCAAATTTGTTACGAATTTCGCGCGACAACGAGGACGAAGCCAGCGCCTGCCCCTTGATATGAACATCAACGATACCCCGTTCGCGGCCCTCGCGCAGATAGTTGACCACCGAGGCACGCGACACCCCCATGCGCGTTGCAATCTCGTTCTGGGTCAGTCCCTCGCCATAATATAGCAGGGCGACGTTGGCCAGCAGATGGTCGTTGCGCGAAGCGCTCTGGGTGGGCCTTTGCGGCAAATTCAACCCCTATTCCAGCTCTTTTTCCGGTTCCGTTTCCAGTATTGTGGCTTGTTTCATAAAAGCCCTGGTCGAAGCAAGGTCAACGACACCGGCGTCCGAGCCAAGACCGGTGGCCACAAGGGCGGAGACGGCTGTTCCCAGCATGCAGGCTTCTCTCAAGTCATAATCCATGGCCAACCCTGCAACAAAACCCCCGCAATAGGCGTCTCCGCATCCGGTGGTGTCGGAAACGGCAACCTTGAACGCGGGGATTTGGAACGTTTCATCCGGCGTTCTGACGAACGAGCCTCTTTCACCCCATTTGAAAATACAGGCGCCAGCGCCCATTGCCATGAAGAAGGCGGCGATGTCGTCAGGGTCGGTGCGCGAGGACAAAAACTGCGCCTCCTCCATTGAAGGCATGAAATAGTCCACAAAAGGCAACAGATCCCTGAGCAGAAAAAGCGTGTTGTCATCGGGCGCTATCAGGTCAAAACTGGTGGTCATCCCCCTGCCCTTGGCGTGGGCGAGAAGTTTTGCGCTCTGCCCCCCGTCCATGGCGTTGAGCAGCCCGGTACCCCCGTGGTGCAGAAAACGCGCGTCACACACGTTGTCGAAATCCTTTTCCTCAACGAACAGATTGTCCGAAGCGCCGCGGGCATGCAGGGCCGGACGCTCGCCATTGGGGCGGATGGGCAGGATGGTCGCCGAGGTTTTTGCCTTGTCGGTGCGCTGCACCATTGAGCAATCAATGCCCATGCGGGCGTATTGGTCGATAATAAAGTCCGCTTTTTCGTCCGTGCCAAGGCAGGCAACGGTCGCGGTTTTTACCCCCATCTTGGCCGCGTTCATGACCGCGCCGGCGGCGGTTCCCGCAGGATTCATGCGGATTTCATCAATAAAGGCCACCCCTCCGCCCTCGGGAATGGCTTCGACCGGGCGACCGGCAATATCAAGGATGGTCAGACCAACAAAAACGGCATCAAACTTGGGCATGATATGTCCTCTTTACACGTCCACCTTTTTGCGGCCAGACTGGCCGTAGTTTTCGCAAAACCACTGATAACAGCGTTCAACTTCCTCTTTGGGCAACTCTTCAACCGGGCCGCGCAACAGAGCCAGATGGGTAGTTTTGGCGGCCTCTTCGAGATAGATTGCAATGTTTGTTGCCTCTGTTGCGCTGGAGCCCATGGTAAAGACGCCATGGGCTTTGACAAGGGCCGCCTTGCCCCCTGCTGCCGCCTCGATTACCGCCCGCCCCGTATCCACCTCCCCCGCTGTTGCGTAGCGCGAACAGGGTATATCGCGGCCAAGCATGTGGGTGATGGGTGTCAGCACGGCGGGAATGTTTTCCCCACGGGCGGCAAAGCTGGTGGCGTAAGGGGAATGGGTGTGGGTGATGCCGGACACATCATCCCTTTGTTTATAGATGTAAAGGTGGATTCCGGTGTCGACGGAGGGCTTCATCACGCCCTCGATGACATTTCCATCCAGATCAACAACAACCAGACTTTCCTTACTCAGTCTGGAGAATTTTACCCCAGAGGGTTTGATGACCACCAGGCCGGTTTCCCTATCCCGGCCCGACACATTGCCGCCGGAGCCGACGACCAGTCTGTTTTCCGGGAGTTCCAGATTCTGCTCCAGAACTTCCAGCTTCAACCTTTCAAGCATTTTCTTTCTCCGGGATGCCGTGGGGATAGACAAGAATCTTGAGCGATTTTTCGGCCCGGACCAGCGTTTGAAAGGCGCTTGCACTGTCATCAATATCAAAGCGGTGGGAGATGGCGCGCTCCGCATCAATGCGCCCGGCTTGGAGCAGGCGGATATAGCTATAGGTGTCGGTATGGTCAGCGCTGTAGCGCGAAGTTACCGTAATCTGGTCAAAAAAAGCCTTGTATCCGTCACGTTTCCACTCAGTTCCGGGGGGCAATGGCGCACCGAGATGCAGGGTCCCACCCACTTCAACCAATGCCATGGCCTGATCCCAGGCGGAAACAAACGGCGCGGTGACCACGACCGTATCAGCAAGGCGTCCATTGTTGGCGGCGCGCAAGGTCTGCTCCGCCTCCTGGCGTTTTGGGTTGATGGTGTGTGTTGCACCAAACTCCCGGGCTCGTTCCAGCCGCCAGTCCGAAAAATCCAACGCAATCACCCTGCCAGCCCCAAACAGCGGGGCCAGATGGACAAAACCCTGCCCCATAAACCCAGCTCCTACCACCGCAAGCGTATCGCCGGGCTGGATATTGCACACCTTCAATCCACTCAAAACGCAGGACCAGGGCTCTATGGTTACTGCCGCCTCGTTCGAAATGTTCTGCGGCAGCTTGTGGGCGTCCATACGCAAATGCTGCGCACTTACCCGATAAAATTCGCAGACGCCGCCGGGGTCAAGTCTTGTCTGTCCATAAAACGGATCGCGGGTGAAATGACCGCGCCGCGAGAGGTGGCTGTCGATACGTCCAACATGGTGGTTCACGAAAAGCCGGTCCCCGATTTCGTAATCGGTTACATTCTTTCCCCTGGCCACAACTTCGCCCACTGGTTCATGCCCCAGCACCCGGGATGTGCCCTTTTTGCGCCAGGCCATGGTCTCGCCGCCGCACAACCCGCAGACGAGGGTTTTGAGCAGTACTTCGTCGGCGCTGATTTCAGGAACAGCCAACTGTTCGATGCGAATATCATCGGGCCCGTAATAGAGTGCCGCTTTCATGGTTTTGCTCATTTCATTCTGCTCACTGCAACGTGTCCCAGATTGCTTTGCTGGTCTCGACAATTGCCTGGTAGCGAGCGTAGGCACGATTGTACTTTTCGTGGTTCGCAGGGTTCGGAATATGCTCGCGTTTGTGCTCCTGGCGCGCAGCAATTTTGCAAGGGTCACTGGCGTCGATGGCTGATGCACCGATGCATGCCGCCCCCCACAATCCGTGATCCGAATTTTCACTGACCATAACGGGCACACCCATCACATCTGCAATGATGTCACACCACAGGTGGTTTTTTGCCCCGCCGCCAGATAACCAGACCGGGTCATCAGGCAAGCCCCCTTGCGCATGAAAGCAATGGCGCAGGCTGAACGCGGCCCCCTCCATCACGGCGCGACCCATTTCAGCGATGCCTGATTGCGGCGTCAGTCCGTGAAAGGCACCGCGTGCCTGGGGAGCCACAAAGGGCGCACGTTCTCCGTTCAAGAAGGGCAGGAATACCACCCCGTTGGATCCAACAGGGGCTTTGTTGACCAGCTTGTTCAGTTTTTTTGCTTTTTCTTCGGCATTGTCGCCGCCCAGGGACACAGGGTGCAGCCCGACGAACCAGTTGATGGCCTGTACTCCCGAAGTCGGTGCCAAAACACGGATGAAAAGGTCGGATGTGGGGTGAAGAACCGTTGCGCCGACCGGGGTGAGGTCCGGGTCAATCCGCCCGGTCAGCAAATTGAGAACAGCCGTGGTGCCAAGCACCATCATCGCCGCGCCCGGTTTACACATGCCAAGCCCCACGATCATGGCACCCAGATCCAGCGTTCCGGTGGCTATGGGCAACCCTTGCGGCAGTCCCGTTGCCTGCGCCGCTGATTGGGTTAGTGCACCGAGTGGGGTGTCGGCACGCTGAACCGATGGCATCTGCTCAACATCCAGGCCAAAGGCTTCCAGGGTTTCAACGGACCAGCGCCTTGTCGCAAGGTCCATGAACGGGATGGACGCATCGCAATGGTCGGTGGCCAGCACTCCGGTCAGTTTTAATCCGATCCAATCGGCGCAACAAACAATGAAAGTGCAATTTGCCGCCCGCTCCGGGTCATTTTCTTTCAGCCAGAGAAAAAGGCTGCCCGCGGTTCCGGGCCAGTTCGCTGTATGGCAGGCCTTTGCCACTGCACGATTACGTTCCTGTGATGGCTTGGCCAGAACCACTTCTGCGGCCCGAGTGTCGTTCCACAACATTGCCGGCCCATTTGGCTCGCCGTCCGGCCCCAGCATCCACAATCCGTCCCCCTGCGCGCACAGGCCAAGAGACTTTATGCGCCTGGTGTCAACTTTATCGCTCAGGTGCCGCAGACACACGCAAACAGAGTGCCAGATTTCTCCCATGTCCTGTTCGGACCATGTATTACTGGGGTGCCGACTGGCAGCAGGCACAGTGTGGCTGGCTATCATTGCGCCATCACTGTCATAGGCTGCAGCCTTGACCAGTGTGGTGCCCACATCAACGCCCAAAAGGATGTCCCGCAATGCTTTCTCCCGAACAACTTTGTATTACATATGACATGTAGATTGACATATGTAAATCTAAAC
>DROE01000160.1 GCA_011322005.1 Devosia sp. | reverse complement strand
CAAAAGGGCCCGTCCCCCTTGGGTTTCAGATTGGCGGATGTCCAGAGCCAAACCGGTCTTGCCCGATAACAAATATCGCGCTTCGCCCGTTTCAGCACTGGCCCATCTCGCCAATCATGAAACAGAATTGATTCAATCTAAACATGAAGCGGTCTAGGGCCTGGCCCCCTGTTCCGGCATAACCGGAGGGGCCGCCCCGGGTCCATTGGCATTCATGCTTTTGCTCATGCAACGGGTTGGATTCGGCTTGCGGAGCGGGCAGGCCTTGTGCCCTCTTTTTTTGCGGCCACACCCCTTTTGGAAAACCCGGATATAGAAAAGCGCCCCGGAAACGAGCCCCCGGAGCGCAATTTTTATAGGCTCTCAACCTAGGGTCAGGCGGATACCCCGCTACTGGCTGATACGCCCATCAAGATAAGGCGTATACCCGTCGGCCTTGGCCAGATATTCAGCGACCACCTCAGCCAGGTCCGGACCAAAATCATAGACGTTTTTGGCATCCTCGAACATGCTGTATCCGTCACCGCCGCCCCGGACATAATTGTTGGATACAACACCATATTCGGCATCCGGATCTATGGGCACCCATGCACCGTCCTTTTGCACCCGAACCGCAACTATGCGCCCTTCGTTGGGGGCAACCGTGGGATCCCAGTCAAACTGCAGGCCCGCCACCTGTGGAAAGCGCCCCTTGACCTCTTCCACCTGGCTTACGCCATTCTCAAGAGCGGCGATAATGGTCGCGCCGCTGACATAGAAGGTGGAAAGCGTATTCTGGAACGGAAGCACCGCAAAGACTTCACCCATCGTTACTTCACCAGCGTCAATCGAGGCACGAAGCCCCCCGCCGTTCTGTATGGCAATGGTTATGCCCTGCCCCTTGACACGATCAAGCATCGCATCGGCCACAAGATTGCCCATTTCGCACTCCTGAACCCGGCACACTGACCGGTCGCCTTCGATTTCAGCCGAAGCCAGGGCCACAACACGTTGGCGGATTTCCTCCAAAGGCACGGCCATTTCAGTAACACGAGCTTTTACGCCCGCGTTTTCAGCAACCGAAGCATCCATGATCAATGGCTCACCCACAGCCTCGGTAATGTTGCCCGCATCATCAAAGCTCACGTTGAGCTCACCCAGGAATTTGCCGTAGGCGAACGCCGAAACAACTGCCGTGCTGCCCACCATCGTTGGATAGGGGCCGTCTGCATTTTCTGCAACATTGGAAAGGTAGGCATTGGAATGGCCCGAGACGATGACGTCAACACCAGTGGTATTGGCGGCAATTCCGAGATCCACGTCATAACCGGAGTGGGACATAACGATGATGATGTTCACCCCTTCAGCGGTGAGACGATCCACTTCAGCCTGCACCGCATCGGTTGGATCAGAAAAAGTAATGTTCTTGCCCGGACTGGCCAGCTCATCTGTATCCTGCGGTGTAAGGCCGATCAGACCGATTTTTTGTCCACCGCGTTCGATTATGGTGGACTTTCTCAGCACTCCGGCCAGCAGCGGCTCCGCTGAAACATCAGCATTGGACATCAGAATGGGGAAATTTATCGTATCCATGAACCCGCGCAGTACCTCTGGACCATCATCAAATTCATGATTGCCCACGGTCATGCCGTCATATCCAAGCCGGTTCATCATTTCAGCAGTGAATGCACCCTTGTAATAGGTATAAAAAAGCGTGCCCTGGAACTGATCACCCCCGTCAAGCAGAATGGTATTGTTGGAACGCCCGCGCGCTTCCTCAATCGCACTAGCCAGCCTGGCCGAGCCGCCAAAGCACTTGCCCTCCTCATTGTCTTCCACCGAACAGGGACCATTAAATCTGCTGATCGGTTCGAAGCGGGCATGAAAGTCATTGGTATGCAGAATGGTCAGCTGATACTGGGCCAGCGCCGGACTGGCAAATGCCAGACCTGCCGCAGCCACCAGCCCGAAAAGGCCGGATTTAACTAGCTTGTTCATATTTTCCTCCTCGTTAGAGAACTCTTATCTCAAGTTCTGCCAACTACCTTAGACAAAAATTTTGTGACGCGGAACCGGCAATTCCAATTCATCTCGCCAACTGGGTGAAGATTGTAAAACCGGCCCGGGCGGGTTTGCATACCGCCCGAACTGGAATAAAAGGCATCTGGGCCAGCAACGGATAATCCTGCCTCACCGCCAAAAGGCCGATGGACAACACAACTTGAACACACCATCCCCCCAAATTTCAAATCCGGGCACTGCAAAAACAGGTGTTCTTCTGCTCAATCTTGGTACGCCCGACGCCACCGACTACTGGTCGATGCGCCGCTATCTCAAGGAATTCTTGTCGGACCGGCGAGTTATTGAAACCCCGCGCTGGCTCTGGTGGCCCCTTCTCAATTTGATCGTTCTGACCACGCGACCCAAAAAAAGCGGAGCCGCCTACGACAAAATCTGGGATCGCAAGGCCGATGACAGCCCCTTGCGGATCATTTCCGCCTCGCAGGCAAAAAAGCTACAACAGCGCCTGGGCAAAAGCGTTGTCGTCGACTTCGCCATGCGTTATGGCAACCCTTCCACCCAAGAAGGCATCATGAGACTGAAAGAGGCCGGCTGCGAAAAAATCCTGTTGCTTCCGCTTTATCCGCAATATTCGGCGGCAACCACCGCCACCGCCAATGACAAGGCCTTTGACGTGCTCAGGACCATGCGCTGGCAGCCCGCCATCCGAACAGCCCCCCCCTATTTTGCGCACCACGCTTATCTCGGGGCACTGGCTGACGGCGTTGAGAAGGCACTCGGTCGTCTGGAGTTTGAACCCCAGCGCATCATCACTTCCTACCACGGCATGCCCCAGGCCTACGTGGACAAGGGCGACCCCTATTTTGACCAGTGCAAAAAAACAACATCTCTTCTCGCCCGGCAGTTGGGCTGGCCCGAAGAAAGGCTGATACTGGCCTTTCAGAGCCGCTTTGGCCCTGAAGAATGGCTCAAACCCTATACCGACGAGGTGCTGGCAGCTCTTCCTTCTGAAGGAATAAAAAACATCGCCATCATGGCCCCCGCTTTTTCCGTGGATTGCCTTGAAACGCTGGAGGAACTGGCCATGGAGGGCAAGAAGATATTCCTGAACGCCGGGGGCGAGAACTTTGCCTATATCGGCTGCCTCAATGATACGGAACCAGGCATGGATGCCATCGAAGCGGTGGCGCGCGATGAGCTTGGGGGCTGGTTATAGGTTAGTCCGGCTCCATCAAGCCCAAAATTTGCCAAACCGGCCAGCGACACCTACATATAGAAAACCGATTCAACGGGACAATGATTTGCGGGAGATTAAATCATGGATGGCTTGAGTATCACGCTGATCGCACTGGGTATCTTGCTGATACTGGTGCTGTTCGCCGGTGCCAAGATGGTGCCGCAGGGCTATAACTACACCATTGAGCGCTTCGGCAGATATACACGAACCCTGCATCCCGGCCTCAGCCTCATCGTACCCTTTATCGACGGTATCGGCCACAAGATGAACATGATGGAGCAGGTGCTCGACGTGCCCCACCAGGAAGTCATCACCAGGGACAACGCCACGGTTACCGCCAACGGGGTGACCTTTTATCAGGTGATTGATGCGCCTGCGGCAGCCTATGAAGTGGCCCGCCTTGAACACGCCATCCTCAACCTGACCATGACCAATATCCGTACGGTTATGGGCTCGATGGACCTGGACGAACTGCTCTCCAACCGCGACGAAATCAACAACCGGCTGTTGCGGGTGGTCGACGAAGCAGTCTCTCCCTGGGGCGTGAAAATTTCACGTATCGAGATCAAGGATATCGACCCGCCCAAGGACCTTATCGAGGCCATGGGTCGCCAGATGAAGGCGGAGCGTGACAAACGCGCAACCATCCTTGAATCCGAAGGCGCGCGCCAGGCCGCCATTCTTGAGGCGGAAGGCTTGAAGAAGTCTCAGGTTCTTGAAGCCGAAGGGCGTCGCGAAGCCGCCTTCCGTGATGCCGAGGCCCGCGAACGTGGTGCGGAAGCCGAAGCCAAGGCCACTACCATGGTTTCCCAAGCAATTGCCGCCGGGGATGTGCAGGCCATCAACTTCTTCGTTGCCAACAACTACATCAAGGCCCTTGAATCCATTGCCTCCTCACCTAACCAGAAGGTGCTGATGATGCCGCTCGAAGCCGCCAACGTAATCGGTGCCATCGGTGGTATAGCCGAAATAGCAAAGGAGGCTTTGGGAGGGAATGACGACAAGCCCGCCCGCCGCCCCGCAAGCAGGTCGCGTCCCCCCAGCTCCGGCAACTAGCTGATGAACCCGGGGGGCAAGACTGCATGCAAGCTAAACAGAGGCGATTGCAATGGATTTGATAAACCTTTTTGAGCAGTACGGTGCCTGGTCCTGGATCGTAGGGGGGCTGGTTCTGCTGGCGATTGAGCTTATCGCGCCGGGAGGCGTGTTTGTCTGGCTTGGCGGTGCCGCCGTCGTCACAGGCCTGATTACCCTGGTCTCCCCGTTCAGCCTTCCCGTGCAGTTCGCCATATTTGGCGTCTTGTCCCTTATCGCTCTGGTATTGTGGATCAAGCTGCGCAAGCAGGTCTCCCCTGAAACAGACAGCCCGTTCCTGAACAAGCGTGCCGCCCGCCATGTGGGCAAGGAAGGCTTCTTGAGCGAACCCATTATCGGCCATAAGGGGCGCATGGAACTGGGTGACACCGTATGGCGCGTCAAAGGCCCCGAATTACCCGCCGGCCACCGGGTGCGTGTGATTGGCAATGACGGCACCACGCTGGAAGTGGAATCCGCCGAACCCCAACAGACAGGTACAGCCTGAGGGCGCTGCCCCTACGGACTGAGTTCAGGGGGCACCGGCGGCTCTTCGCGCATCACCAGGATGGAAACCCGCTGGTTTGCGGCCAGATATGGATTGTTGGGGAAAAACGGCTCCGCGTCCGCCACCCCGACAACCGAATGCAGCCGATTGGTGTTCAGACCAAACTCCTCAAGAATTGAGCGCGCCACATTGGCCCGGTCACTTGAAAGCTCCCACTTGCCATAGCGCGGATTTGGATAGGTCATACCCGCCGCCGTGTGCCCGGAAACGCGGATTTGGTTAGGCAATTGCTGGAGGACCGGCGCAATTGCCGCAATCACTTCACGAGTGGTTTCGTAAGGGTATTTTGATCCCTCCGGGAACATGGCGCGCCCCTCCTGGTCGGCAATGACGATGTTCAGGCCCTCTTCGGTTTCCTGCACGATCAGATTGTCCGACACCGATGTGATGTCGGGCAGATCACGCCAGGCCTGACGCAGGGTTGCAGCGGCAAGCGAGAACGTATCGGGTCGCTCCACCTCGTTGGTTTCGATCTCATAAGTGTTGGCGTTTGGCCCCTGTTTCTGGTTCTGGTCGTTGCGCTCATTGGCAAATTCGGTGTTGTTTTCGTTTTCCTGAAGCGCCAGCCGTTTTACATAGTCACGCTGAGGGTTGCCCTCACGCTCAACCACCCCGGCACGCCTTTGCTCCTGAACGATGCCAAAGGCCTCTTTTACCGACCCGGCAACGATTTGCAGCTTGCGCGTATCCTGAATTGAGAACGAAATCAGCAATACGAAAAATACCACGAGAATCGACATCAGGTCGGCAAAAGTCAGCAGCCATTCAGGCAGTCCGTCGGGGCATTTGTGCTTCTTGGCCATTTGCTCAGGTTTCCCGGCTTGCTGAAATCAGCTTACGCCGCCGCTTCTTCAATCATGCTCTGTTGTTGGGATTCGGGCAGATAGGCCACCAGCATTTCGCGGATAAGGGCCGGACTTTTGCCCTCGCGCACCGCCAGAATGCCATCAATGACAAGGGTCTGATTGATCTCCTCGAACCCGAGCTTAGACGTCAGCTTGTCAGAAACCGGCAGGCACACCAGGTTTGCCAGAACCGCTCCATAAAGTGTGGTCAGCAAGGCGATGGCCATGGCAGGGCCGATTTTGGAGGGGTCATCCATATTGGCCAGCATCTGAACCAGACCCACAAGTGTGCCGATCATGCCAAAGGCCGGGGTCGCATCACCCAGGGACTTGAACACCCGCTGCCCCTCGGACAGGCGCGTCAGATATTGATCGCGCGCCAACTCCATGGATTCCCGGATGAAGGCAAGTTCATAACCATCGGCGATAAACTGAGCACCCTTTTTCAGATTGGGCTCATCCACCTCGATATTTTCCAGCCCCAAGGGACCGGATTTGCGCACGATGTCACCCATTTCGGCAACTTTTTCGATGATTTCACGCGGCTCGACCTTCTTGTGGGAGAAAGCAACCTTGCCCCCGGTCGCAAAGGCTTTCAAGATGCCCGACAGAGGAAACCGGATCAATGTCGCCGAAATTCCTCCCCCGATAACGATCATAACCGAGGGACCGTCCATGAACTGGGAAAAAGAACCGCCCAAAAGAATGGCGGTCGCAATAAAAGCCGCCCCCCCGATCATTCCCACAATTGTTGCTATGTCCACGAAAACTACCCCGACGCCAAACTGAACTCCAAGTGAACCGACCGCGCAATCATGGCGCAGGATGGAAAAGGTTCAGTTAAGTCATAGGGTTAACAAACAATTATTTGACAGTCGCGCGGCGGGTGAAAAAACCTTTGGTTAACCATAAACTGCCAGTGTGGGCACCGCTCCCGCAAAAAATCGGCGAACGCATGCCCACTTTTCCCGGACCCTCCAGCAATCAGCACAATCGGACCATCAGAACGCTTGGGGTGCTGGGCTTGCTTATGCCGTTCATGGCGACCCCCGGGAACGCTGATCCGCAGACAATTCCCGGTTTGGCAACCCCACCCGGAGTTATCGTCACTCCAGCCCGGCTTTTGCCCGAAACCATTCCGCTGCCGGACGCACATTCTGTCTCCCCCCCACCCATGGAACCTTACCAGCCATTTTTCGAGATCGACTGGTCGGTGGCCCTGATCGCTTCCCGTACCGGAGGCTCAAGAGGTTCGCGCTATGCCACAACTCTGGCACCACAATTCAGCGCCACCCGCGCGGGACTGCGGTCAGGTTTTGTTTTTGAGGCTCAGGCGCGTCTGGGGGTCAATTCCGATCAACTCACCCGCGTTGAGGAAGTTTTGCTGTCCGCCAATGGGAACTATGCGCTCGATTCCGTAACCCGGCTCAACGGTGCAGCTGGTATTACCCTGAGCCAGGACGACCCCAACGCGCCGGGGTCAAGCGACCAGATTATCCAGACCCCGCTTGAGGGCAACGCGCAGGTTCAGCTTGGCATCGCCCGCCAGTTTGGCCGCTTTGCCCTTGCTTTTGACGCCGATCTTTCCCGGCGCCAGCAGACAGATACTATTCTTGTTGGCAATATCGCTGAGCAGAATCCCGATCGTAATGTCACCGGGCTTGGCGGCACCCTGCGTGGTGAGTTCGAACTGACGCCCGTCCTGACCGGGTTTGTTGAAGGTTCTGTCGCCCGCGACTGGTATGATGCCCCCCCGGCAGGCACAAACATAAAACAGGATGGCTGGGACCTGACCATGACCACCGGTCTTGCCGCCAATTGGCGTGACGTTTTTCAACTTGAGGCTTCTGTCGGGCAGGGAGAGCGCAGGTTTGAAAATGCTTCTATCGGCAACTTTTCCAGCCTGCTTTACGGACTGGATTTTGCCTACACGCCCAACAATGCTCTGGCTTTTGACGCGCAGCTTTCAACAGCGCTAAATCCGGCGGATCCCTCCTCCGGCTCTCAAGCCTCAACCGACTACACTATCACGGCAGCGGCAGGCTATCAGCTAGCGCCTTGGGTCGGTTTGCGCGGCTCGCTTGGACAAGCCTGGAGTGTTCCCGGCACCGATCCGGTGCAAAGCTGGAGCTTTTATGCCGGTACCGGCCTTGACTTTGCGCTGAACAAGAATGCCGACCTCAGTCTAGATTATCTTTACACAAGAACCCGGGCACTTCCCCGCAACCCACAAGACAGCCACTTGCTTTCCCTGGGCCTTACCTGGTCAAAATAAGACCAAAACCGGACAACAGGCTACATGAGCGCGCTGGCTTTCAATTCTTTAAGGAACTCCTCCGAGATATCATCGCGCTCAAGGGCATAGGCGATATTGGCCGACAGGAACCCGACTTTGGAGCCGCAGTCAAACGAACGCCCCTTGTATTTCACACCGGTAAAACCCTGATCAGCCAGAAGTTTCTGCATGGCATCGGTAATCTGAATTTCACCCCCGATCCCCTTGCCCTGCCTGGATATCAGGCTAAAGATTTCGGGCTGCAGAACATAACGTCCCGATATAATCAGGTTCGATGGCGCATCCTCTGGCGTCGGCTTTTCCACCATTTCGGTAACTTCAAAACCTTCGTCAGGGCCGGGCCCCCTGCCAACCACGCCATAGGAAGAGATTTCCCCCATCTCGACTTCTTCTACTGCAATGACATTCTTGCCGGTTTTCTCGTAGGCCGCAATCATCTGGGCAAGAACGCCGGGGGTTGATTTGAACAGCATATCAGGAAGCAACAAGGCAAACGGTTCATCCCCGACCATCTCGCGCGCGCACCAAACCGCATGACCAAGCCCCAGCGGTTCCTGCTGACGGGTGAAACTGGTCTGCCCGGCAACCGGTAAATCAGCGCGCAGCTTTTCAAGCGCCTCCAGCTTGCCCCGGTTTTCAAGGGTCCACTCCAACTCGAACTGACGGTCAAAATGGTCCTCGATGACCCCCTTGTTGCGCCCGGTTACAAATACGAAATGTTCAATCCCTGCCTCCTTGGCTTCATCCACCGCATATTGAATAAGCGGACGGTCAACAACGGGCAGCATTTCCTTGGGCATGGCCTTGGTTGCCGGCAGAAATCTTGTACCAAGTCCGGCAACGGGGAAAACGGCAATTCTGACACGTTTTGGCAATTTCGATACACCTATACTGCTTTTTGATTCGAACGGGCTTTAAGCGAGGTTGGAAAACATGGCGGTTCTGGTTACGGGCGGTGCCGGATATATCGGCTCCCACATGGTTCTCAACCTTGTTGACGCCGGGGTTGAAACAATTGTTCTGGACAACTTGGTGACCGGCTTTGACTGGGCGGTTGACGAGGGGGCGAAATTTGTTTTGGGCAATATTGGAGATACCGATTTTGTTGCTGACCTTATAAAAACGGAGAAAATTGAAGAAATCGTTCACTTTGCCGGCTCCATCATCGTTCCCGAGTCCGTTGAAGACCCGCTGAAATATTACGCCAACAACACCTGCGCCTCGCGCAACCTCATTCAAGCGGCGGTACGCGGCGGCGTCAAACGCTTTGTGTTTTCCTCCACCGCGGCGGTGTATGGCATGACAGGGCTGGACCCGGTTGCAGAAGACGCAGCCCTGAACCCGATGTCGCCCTATGGCCGCTCCAAACTGATGACCGAACAGATGCTCGCTGATGTCGCTGCTGCCCATCACATGGTTTATGGGGTATTGCGCTACTTCAATGTCGCCGGTGCCGACCCGGAAAAACGTTCGGGGCAATCAACAAAGGCTGCAACCCACCTGATAAAGGTCGCCGCCCAGGCAGCCCTTGGCACACGCGACCATCTGGACGTTTATGGCACGGATTATCCCACACCGGACGGCACCTGCATCCGCGATTACATCCATGTGACCGACCTGGTTGAGGCCCACGCCCTGCTGCTTGAAAACCTGCGCAACAACAAACAAAGTCTCACCCTCAATTGCGGTTATGGACATGGTTTTTCCGTGCGCGAAGTGGTTGATATGGTCAAGAAGGTTTCGGGTGTTGATTTTGAGGTGCGCGAGGTCGCCCGCCGGGCCGGAGACCCCCCTGCAATCGTCGCCGGGGCGACGCGCATTCGCGAACAGCTTGACTGGCAGCCCCGTCACGACAACCTGAAGGGCATTGTGCGTGCTGCTCTTGACTGGGAAAAATATCTGCGCACCCGCAATCGCTAGAAGAGGAACCATGTTCAACTCTGGTTTTCGGAAATCACTTTTGGCGATGGCGTATTGTCTGGTCAGCTTGTCTACAGCCACGGCAGACCCCGCGGGCAGTTTTGAGCAATTCCTTGCCGCCTTTGAAAGCAAAGCGCTTGCGAGCGGCATTTCGCGCGCAACTTATCGCAGCGCCACCACGGGCCTGACCCGCGACAACTCTATTGCGGGGCTGATTTCGGGACAGCCCGAGTTCACCACACCAATCTGGGACTATCTGGAGCGCCGCGTTTCCAGCAGCCGCATCGCCCGGGGCCGCGCAGCCTTTGCCCGCAACAAAACCCTGTTTGAAAATATCGGCCAGCACTACGGGGTTGACCCGTTTGTTCTGGCCGCCATCTGGGGTATTGAAACCGACTATGGGGCGGTGCTGGGCAACAGGGGCCTCATCAAACCGGTCATCCGTTCCCTCGCTTCGCTGGCCTATGAGCGGCGCGGGCGGGTGGCACAGGATGAGGCCGAGTTTATCGCCGCCCTGCGCCTTGTTCAGGATTTTGGCTATACCAGCCAGACCCTTGTCGGCTCCTGGGCCGGGGCGGTGGGGCACTTGCAGGTCACCCCTTCCGTGCTCGTTGCCAACGCTACCGACGGCGATGGCGACGGCAAGGTCGACCCCCACGCCTCCCTTGCCGATGCGCTGGCCACCAGCGCCGTTCTGCTCAACGCCTTTGGTTATCAAAATGGGCTGGACTGGGGCTATGAGGTGCAACTGCCACAAGGTTTTGACTATGCCATCGCCACGCGCAACGAGTTCAAACCCGTCAGTTTTTTTGCAACGCGCGGGGTCACAAGGGTTGCGGGCCGCCAGTTCGTGGATCTTGAAACTCAGGTGTTTCTTTATCTTCCGGCGGGAAAACACGGACCCAAGTTCCTGATGACCCCCAACTATCTGGTGCTCAAGGCCTATAATTTCTCAGATTCTTATGCGCTCTCGGTCGCTCACCTGACCGACCGCCTCAAGGGCAGCGGGCCGTTCATCTCCGATTGGCCCCGCAACACGAAATTTCCAAACCTGGCCCAGAGAACCGCCATTCAGCAATGGCTGAAAGATTTGGGCTACTACCGGGGAGAGGTGGACGGACGCATCGGCCCCATCACCCAGGAGGCCTATCAGATGTTTCAACGCTCGATCGGTCTGCCGGCGGATGGATTTGTTACCCTTGATGCCTATGAGCGGCTGCAGGCGGCGGTGCAGCAGTAAAACGGGCAGCAAACAGCCAGCCTTGGAATTGCCACCTGGCGAACTATAACAGTGGCAGGAAGGAAACGGGCAATTGATACGCAGAATATTTGCCGCACTGTTCATCGTTTTTCTGGCGGCGCCGGTTATCGAAAAGGCGGTTGT
>DROE01000159.1 GCA_011322005.1 Devosia sp. | reverse complement strand
TACCCGGTTCACCAACGCTCATGAGACATTGATCTGGGCGGCAAAAGACCAAAAATCCAAAGTCACTTTCAACTATGAAGCCCTCAAGCTGAGCAATGATGACACCCAGATGCGTTCGGACTGGCTGTTCCCCATCTGCACGGGATCCGAGCGCCTGAAGGATAAGAACGATCAGAAGGTGCACTCGACCCAGAAGCCAGAAGCACTGTTGCATCGCATCATCATGGGCACCACGAAGCCGGGCGACATCGTGCTCGACCCGTTTTTCGGCACCGGAACAACAGGGGCTGTTGCCAAAAAACTGGGACGGCACTTTATCGGCATCGAGCGCGAGGACAACTATGTCACTGCCGCATTGAAACGCATTGCCGCAATCAAGCCGCACAGCAAAGAAGTGCTGAAAACCGCGCGGTCCAAACGCACCGCACCGCGCGTGGCGTTCGGCTCACTTGTCGAGCAGGGCCTTATCGAAGCGGGTACGACTTTGCATGATTCAAAACAGCGGTATGAAGCAGTCGTGCGCGCGGACGGCTCGCTTTCTTCAGGAGAACATACCGGCTCCATTCACAAAGTGGGCGCTCTGGTACAAGGGGCCGAAGCCTGTAACGGCTGGACCTTCTGGCACGCGCTGGTGGATGGCAAGCTGACCGTAATTGATGAGTTTCGCGAGAAAGTCCGCGCCCAAATGTCCAATATTCCAGCCTGACACCGACCTCCAAAACCGTTCAGGCAAAATAGGCCGCCGGAGTGTTTCCGGCGGTTTTTTTTTGTGCTCAGGGCAGTCCGGCGGCTGCGAGCACCTTGCGAAATACACTGGGCAGGGCTTCTTCGGCCAGACTGTCCGGGGGGCACCACCACCCATTCATGGAGGGCTTCGCGTCCGAAATTGAGAGTTGCCAGACATTGAGCTCCAGTCGAAAATGGCTAAAGGCATGGGTGATGCGCCCCGCCAACGCCCACTCGCCCGCAGCCGGAAACTCGACCTCCGGCAATTGGGCTCGCCACTCGGAGCCGGGCACTTCACTCATCCGGGCCAGCAGGCCTTTTTCCGGTCTTTTACACAGCCAGACCGCTCCATCATCGCGCCGAAGGACAAACGCATGACCGAAGCGGGCAGGGCGTGTCTTTTTGGCCGCTTTGAGCGGGAATCGGAGCGGACTTCCGATCGCCCTGGCGGTGCATCCCCTGCCAAGGGGGCAAACGTTGCAGTTGGCAATGCGGGGCGTACAGACGGATGCGCCCAGGTCCATCAGACCTTGTGCAAAATCGCCGGCGCGCCCGGGTACCTGCACCTGCAGGTATTCCCTGATTTGCGGCCTCGCCTGGCGCACAGGTTTTTCGAGCGCGCAAAAGCGGGCGACGACCCGCTCCACATTGCTGTCAACAACCGCGATTTTCTCGTCGAAGCAAATGGCAGCGATTGCCGCCGCGGTGTAGGGACCAATACCGGGCAGTTGTGCCAGTTCTTTTGCACTTTGGGGGAAAATTCCTGAAAAATCCCGGTTTATCTGCTGGGCGCATGCGTGCAGGTTTCTCGCCCGCACATAATATCCCAGTCCGGCCCAT
>DROE01000158.1 GCA_011322005.1 Devosia sp. | reverse complement strand
CTCCACCCCCTGAAGCTGCACTTAATGAGACGTCCGCTTAAGGGTGTTTTAGGGCATGATGGCCAAAGTGCTCCATAGCGTGCTTGCCGCACACTTGGAGTGTCTTTCAGTAATGCGTAACCGCCACCCCCGCCGGTCCCCTTCGGGCAGTAACATCACAAGTGATCGCTCTGCTTTGGCTATCAGGGCAGTGCGGCGAAAAATTGCCACCAGCCTGTCCCTGGCACTGCTTGTTCTGGCAGCAATTGTTTTTCCGGTTGCTTTGCTGGGCTGGGCAAACGGTTTTGTCGTACCGGCCCTGATTTGCCTTGGTGCGCTGGGGCTCGGCGCCGCCGCGTTGGCAAGTGCCAAAAACGGGCACACCGGTCATGCCGTACTGTTTCAAGCGGGCTATATTGCCGCCAGCGGCCTGGTGTTGAGCATTCTGGATCCCTCCCTGGTCGACTTGGGGCTGGGTCTGGTCGCACTGGCCTTTGTTCACGTTGCGTTGTTCCTGGGCGCTCAAACAACCAGAAACAACTTTGTGTTGCTCGCAGGCCTGACCTTCTTTGCGAGCATCAGTGCGGTCAGCCTGTACCATCTGTCGCTGGACGCCTTGGGCCCCCTTGAATTTACGGCACTGATCAACACGATCTCGGTTGCCCTCGCACAAGCTGGATTTTCCCTTCACCTTCGGCGTGTCGCCACCTTGTACAGAACCTCACACGACAACACCATGCAGCATCTGCTTGAGCATATGGGAGACGGTTACGCGCGCCTTGGCCGGGGTGGCGCGCTGTTGTTTTTGTCCAGAGCTGCCGAGAATACGCTGGGTGTCCGGGAATACGAGTTGGCGGGGGAGGGGCTCGCTCAACGGGTCCATATATCTGATCGTCCTGTTTTTCTCAAAGGGATTTCAGACGCACTTCACTCTGGCCAAACCAAAGCCATCGAAGTGCGCGTACGCAAAGACAAGATTGAGCACCCCGCCGGCCCGCCCGAATTTAGCTGGATTGAATTTTTTCTTTCTCCTTTGCCCAACTCCGGATCCAAGCAGGCAGAGCCCGAACTGGTGGCTTTGCTGCGTGATATCACTTCGCGCAAATGCCAGGAGGAGGAAATGTCCGCGGCCCGTCAGGCCGCCGAAGAGGCATCGCTGACAAAGTCGCGCTTTCTGGCGACCATCGGTCACGAACTGCGCACACCGCTCAATGCCATCGTGGGGTTTTCCGAAATGATGAGCAATGGAATCGGTGGAAAGCTGGACGCGGTGCATCAGGACTACGCCCAACTCATCCAGCAAAGCGGTCACCACCTGCTTGGTGTCGTAAACATGTTGCTCAACATGTCCCGCATCGAGGCCGGGAAATTCGAACTGCAACTTGCAGAATTTGACCCCGCGAGCCTTGTTGACCCCTGCCTGCGTATGGTCGAGAATTCCGCGAGCGAGCGAAACATCACCTTTGTGTCAAATATCGCAACTCCGCTCCCCCCGCTGAGGGGAGACGAACGGGCCTGCAGACAGATTCTGATAAATCTGCTCTCAAATGCCGTTAAGTTTTCCAAGAACGATTCTGAAGTCAGCGTTTCCATTCGCCGTCAGGGTCAGAATGTTGCGCTAAGCGTGACAGACAGCGGAATTGGAATGTCGTCAGAAAATGCCTCGCGCATCGGCGAGCCGTTTTTCCAGGCTCACGGTGATTTGAATCGTCATTATGAAGGTACCGGTCTTGGTCTTTCCATCGTCAAGGGGCTGGTTGAGTTGCATGGCGGCAAGCTGCAGGTGAATTCAAAACTCCACCAGGGAACCAGAGTTACGGTGTTCCTGCCCATTCACGGCCCTCAAACTGACACCACATCCGACAACAAAATCGCCAACCTGCGTCCCGCCTCGTCCAAAACGGAACCAGATACATGGCCAGAACAAAAAAGAATCGCCCAATGAGTACATCAGCCCTCGCCCGAGTTCCCGCTCACTTTGGATATTTCTTGCTTTCCCGCACAGGGCGCCTCATCGCTTGGGCCTTTAGCCGGTTTATGGCGGCTCCGCTGCAGAACGCAAGCATCGCGTTTCTGGCCGCCGCACTGGCTTTTTCCGCCAGCAATGCGCTTTTCTGGCAGAGCGGCGCACACCCCGCCCCGATGTTCGTAACGGGCTCCACCACTCCGGCAGAACCTCACAACAAGATCACCTCTCTGCCGCCGCAACCTCTTCCCGCTCCCGCCCGTGCCGTTCCTCCCCCCCCATCGGAACTCACGGCTCCGACATCAACACCGGCTTCACCGCCCGTGCAGGTTGACCAATCCATCGTCGATCACGAAGTTACCAACGCCGCCCTGAAGGCAGCCCAGACAGTGCTTCAGTCGCTTGGTCTCTATGATGGCAAGATCGACGGTTTCTATGGTCCGGCAACTGCCGAAGGTCTGCGGGCCTTTGAACTGCGTAACGGCTACACACCCAGAGGGGCGCTTACGCCCCAAATCATCGCCCGTATCCTTGCAAGCACGAATGCCAGGCAGCCAAGCGCGCCAAGCATTAGCGCGCAGGAAACAGTTGGGATACCCGCCCAGGACACCGAATCTGAGTCGTCAAATTCGGAGATTCGGGCAACTGAGCGCGCGGCGACCACAGAAATGCCAATCGGCCCGGACCCTCTAAGCGTCCTTACACAGTCTGTTGCCAACCAGAGTTCGCCCCCCCCTCAATCTCTGCCAGCGCAACGTGAGCTGAACGCAGACGCGGAACTGATCAAAAAAATCCAGCGCGGGCTTGCGAGCCTGGCCTTCCTTCACGGTCCGATTGATGGTGTGGCCGGGGAGGCAACAGCGCGTGCTATTCGCAACTTCGAGGTGTATAACAACTATGAGGTGACGGGTCAGGTGTCGCCCGAAATGCTGGACCTTCTTATCGAAGCCGGCGCTACGATTTAAGGGGAGGCGGTTCAACTGTCTTCGCTTCGCTCCGAAATCTGGTGCGCCGCTTTTGTAAGGCGTCATAATGACCTGGGGCGCATTTGTGTGGTTTCAAGGCGCGGCGACCCGGTTGCCGGGCAGGTGTGGGTCGAGATCGACCATCTGGATGGAACGGTATCCCTGTTCACCCCCGCTCCCTCACTCCTGCAAAACGATGATGAGGGCCAGTGGTTGTTTGTTTCCCGCTTCTATCGGGAAAACAGGGAAATAGTCGCAGAACGCATCCAGCAGGAAAGTACTTTTGATCCTGACTTCTGGTTGCTCACGCTTGAGAGCCGGTCGGACGACCATGGCCTCAATCTTGCTGAGGCCTGAAAAGAAGTCTTTGAAGGCGCCAGTGCTATCCCGCCCGGCGTGCGCCGATGCGTTCAAGTGCCTGCACAGCCTGGACAACATCCGGATCTCTGGAGACCTGATTTTCTGCGGCTTTTGAGCGCGAACCAGCCTGTGCAAACGGCCGGTACTTGGGTTTTGCCAGGTCCAGAAGATTTACTTCGCCCCGCCAGGCGCTGAGAAGAAAGGCCATGGCATCCGAACTCACGTCCTGAAACAGCCGTGCGAACAGTTTTAGCGATTCAGAGCGATCTTCGTCCTCATGAGCGGTGGCATGGATGAGAACCTTTAGTCCCTCATGTCCGTTCAAACCGAATGCGCGCAGCACAACGAACAACGCCGCCCCGCTGACATCATGCGCGATCTGGCCGCAACGAACTTCGTCCAGACCGGTAATTTGCGCTAGCAGGCGGGTCGCTTCGGGTCGCCGGTTCTCCATGAAAAGTTTCATCAAGGCCCGGGAGAGTTCATCCTTGGCCACAGAAACCTGTTCAATAGTCCGCTTGATCGGTGCATCAGGCGTTTTGCGCAACGCGAAAGCTTCGATAACCTTGAGACGATCACCCTCTTTGAGATCAAAGAACGCCGGAGCCAGCAAAGCGGTGTCAAAATCTGAACGCGCCGCCAGAGACCAGGCAACTTTGTGATCCATCTGGGCGGAACGGGCCAGTGCGTTGAGATAGGGCCCCTTGGGGCGAATTGACATGTTTGAGGCCAGTGCGCGGTAAACCCTGCGGGAATTGAGTTGGAACAGTTTTGCCAGGGCCACATTGGAGATATCACCACGTGCCGCAACAACTGCACAAACCCTGGTGTCGGCCGTGCTGGCAATGCCAATCATTGTTTGCTCTGAAAGAGTTGGCGCTTCTTCCAGATAGGAAAGGAGGTCGTCCTCAATATTCTCAATAACCAGTTGCTCCAGTTTTGGTGACAGAAACTCCGAACGCCCCAGTGTTGCAGCCGCCTTCATGCGCGAGTTGCGTGATGCTGTGGGAAAAAGGCGCTTCGCGAGCGCTTCAAATTGTTCAACTTCAATTGCGTGGGGCTTGCCCCTTCGGGCGAAAGCATCGCAGGCAGCGACCAGCAAGGTGTTCGCCCGGTCTGTACCACCGGTTTCTATCAGAAGTTGAAATGTCTCGTAGGGTTGAAAGCCGATCATAAGCGCAAGCAATTTTTGAAAATCAGGACAAAGCGACTATTTATCCTCATTCGTTAGCAGACTGTTAACCTTGACTAACTTTTAATGAAAAAAAGCGGTTCACACCGGTTTTTGCCCTATCCGCGCAGAACGGAGCCCTTCAGGCATGTGCAAAGGGCAACTTGAAGTAGTTTGATCCATCGGAGAGCCCAATGGGGATTTTGGTTCAATTGCCCATCAATAGGCGTGATGAGCAAAATACAAAGGGCACTGATACACATGTGCCGAACAAGAGTGCGTGCGCGACTGCAACCGGTTCCAAGGCGGAAGGCGAGGGGCGTCCCCAGGCTGCCGTTCTGTTGTTCACCGGTGTGCGCTACGAGCGACAGAACTCCCCCAATTCGAGTTCCCAAAACAAGATAGTCGCTAACAGCAACTGCAAATCCGGATGACTCCGGCTCACCGATGTGTCCGCTTCGGCTTCCTGATGCTGGGAGTCCTGGGTGTGGCTGCTTGTGCACCGACCGCAGACTTCGGGCGGGTGCGCCAAGCCCCGGGGGTTGATCTCTCCCTTTCTGCCCCCCGGGGTGCGGATGCGGCGCGCACGCTGGCGCTGACCGATCAAGAGCGATTGATGGCGAGCAAAGTTCATCGCTTTGTTTCTTTTTCGCAGAATCAGCCATGGACCGGTGCTGCTTTGCAGTCTGTCCGCGCTCAGTCCGGGCGTCCGCAAACCCGAAATTACTACGAGCGGCTGCGCAAACAGGACTTCGCATCCTCCCCAGGGCGGTACCGCCGCATGCTCAACGATATAGAGCTCGACATACTTACCCTGCCATCTGTCTTTGGCGCCATTTGCGGGGTGAGGGAAATTGATCGCCGCCGCGCCATAGCCCAAACCGGGCTGAGCCAACCCGACCCCGACGCGGCGTTGGCCCGCGAGCACCGGGAGAATCAGAATATCCGGACGATCGCCAGGTTTGTTGACGCGCTGGCCCTTCGCTATGAATCATACGTGTTCGCACTGGAGCAACTGCTCGTGGAGACGCCCCACGAGGAAGCAAGGGCGGTGGACGCGCGGCTGAGCAATCTCGCTGTAAGCGTTGAACGCGCCCGTGCAGGCCAGTTTTGTTCGAGCGGCTAGAGCGCGCCGCAGGCACCCGGTACCCACAGGTCGGTGACGCACTCCTTGTCAGGCATTGCCGCAATCAAGTCCTGAAAGCTGGCTGCGAAATCTGGCGCGCACGGCTGGGTGCGGCGGCGCCAGGCGGACAACGACAAAAACATCATCCAAACGGGACTCAACGATCAACAATCCTTCGGTGATGTCGAGTTGCTGCTCAGCCAGCAGGCGGGTTTGCGCGGGATTGAAAATGCCAAGCTGCAGGATCTGTCCGATTCCAGAACGGTTGGTCGTCCCGTAAACCGCGCGGCCCGTGGAGTCAAACACCGAAACAGTCCAGAACGCGTCCGGCAAACGGCCGCTTACTGCCCCGGGCGCCTCTTCCAGATTGATACGACAGACCGCATAAAGAATTTCCGGGTCGAGTTCGAATGGATTTTCTTCGCCAGCGGAAACATCCGCAAGAACAGTGAACCTGTTCAGGTTTTCCAAACCGGACACGCGTGTCCAGATATCTTCGCGCGCCAGTGCGGGCAGACTAAGGATAATGCCCACGTGCAATATCACCCCCAGAACCAGACCGGCCAACATCCAAAGCGCAGTACGCACCATCAGCAGGCCTCACGCAAAATTGTCGGTAACACTTCAACCAAAGCTCCAAACCCGGAGAAAACCGAGCTGTCATAAAGGGTCAGAACCAGACGAAAGTCCCCCTCACCCGTTATCTCAAGCCAGTTGTCCGCCCCAAGATCGGGTCCAACCCGAACCAGCGCCGTTCCCTCGTTGGTCCGGGCCAGTCTCTGGCTGTTCATCGCCAATGCTGTTCCTTCGCGAGAAATCAGGCGGAAAGCACGGTCAACTGCAAATAGCGTCCAGAAAGATGAAACCGGAGTGTTTCCGTCAATCCGGTATGTGCACGAACGGTCGAGTTCCTGGCCTGCGCTGTCACGGGATGCAACAAAGCGAATGCCCTCTGCCCGTGCAAGCTGCAAGGCGCCCGATCGTGACACATAAGCGCGGGTATAGGGGTCCGGTTCCGGTGAGCCTGCACCAGTCCACGCCACCCAGGGGCCAAGGGTGAAGCTACCGAACAATCCCCTGTCCACCAGTGCCATATAGCTAAGGCCGAACCCAAGGCCCAAAGCAGTGCTCAAGCACATCAGCAAATAAACCACAGTACGCACTGGCCTGCTACCCGCCTGCAAACAAAAAGGACACAAACGCCGGTGGAGTTGTCGCAGGTTGCGGAACATCCTCCGGCGCGATCTTTGCCTGCACCGGGGACCTCTGCATGGCGCTCAATGCCTCGCCAAGGGCATCAGACAGGTCAAGAAGCTTGATCGCTGCCTCGGGTGTGAGCCCTGGCGGACGTTCCGCCAGAAGGTCGGTATCATCTTCGCCGCTGATTGCTATCTCATAGGTCCGGGGGACAAAATCCACCCCGAACAGCGGTTTGACTTCAATATTTGTATGGGCGAATTCCATGAATTTTTGCCAGATCATCGCCGGCAGCCGGCCTCCGGTCAGGCGCTTCGTCGCCCTGTAATTGTCGTTGCCCATCCAAACCGCTGCCACATAGTTGCCCGTGTAACCGGCAAACCACGCATCTCGATAGGAGGACGTCGTGCCGGTCTTTCCCGCCGCGGGCACCCCGTCCACATTGGCGCGCCTGCCGGTTCCCGAAGTGACAACATTGCGTAGCATGTTGTTGAGATAAGCTGCTGTTTTCTCGTCAATGAGGCGTTTTCTCTCAGACTCAGCGGGCGCTTCGAATACGGTTTCACCCCGCAGGGTTGTAATTCTCGTAATTCCCCGGGCCGTCGCCTCATACCCGCCGCTGGCGAATACCCCAAAGGCCGATGTCATGTCGATGACGCTGGTCGAGGCGACGCCGAGCGCCAGGGAGCGGGTGACCGGAAAATCGCTGGTGATTCCCAGCCGGTGGGCCATCTCGGCAATGGGCGCCCGTCCGGTCCTTATCGAGAGAGTCACCGGCACGGTGTTGATGGATCTGGTCAGCGCAGTCATCAGTGTGACGTTGCCACGGTAGGAGCGATTGTAATTTCTGGGACACCAGTTTCCGATGCAGACCGGGCGATCGGACACTACGGTATCGGGTGTATAGTCGAGCTGCTCAAAGGCCGTGGCATAGACGAAGGGCTTGAAGGAGGAACCGGGTTGACGTGCTGAATCAGTGGCCCGGTTGAACTGGCTTTTTCCATAATCCAGACCTCCCACCATTGCCCTGACTGACCCATCGAGTTCCGTCACAACGATTGCTGCCTGATCCACATCATAACTCTCACCATTTTCCCTCAAAATCGAAGTAACCGCCTGTTCGGCATAGGATTGCAAAACCGGATCAATGGTGGTGCGAACAACAAAGCCTACGGCATCACTGCCCTCAACAATGTCTTTGACCTCCTCAAAGGCCCAGTCGAGAAAATAGTTTGGAGATTCGATATCATCGAAACGCTCGATGGGAGAAGCGGGGGCTCTTCTTGAGGCCGTAACCTGGCCTTCCGTCAGGAAACCGGCCTGCACCATGTTGGTGAGAACGTCATTTGCTCGCCCGCGAGCGGCGGCAAGGTCGATATGAGGCGCAAACTTGGAAGGCGCCTTGAACAGACCGGCAAGCATCGCCGCTTCAGCCAGTCCGATGTCGCGCACGGACTTGCCGAAATAATATTCGGATGCGGCTGCAACTCCGAAATTGCCGCCGCCCATGTAAGCGCGGTCGAAATAGAGCTTGAGAATTTCATCTTTCGAATAGTGAGCCTCAAGCCACAGAGACAAGAACGCCTCGTTGATCTTGCGCTCAATAGTTTGCTCGGAGCTCAAGAACAGGTTTTTTGCAAGCTGCTGGGTGATGGATGATCCCCCCTCGACCACCGAATTTGCCTGGACATTGGAGACCAGCGCACGAAACGTACCCTGAACGTCAATCCCGAAATGATTGTAAAATCTGCGGTCTTCTGTTGCCAGCGTGGCCTTGACTAAAAAATCCGGGAGTTTGTCAAGTTCGATTGAATCATCGGTGCGGATGCCGCGCCGACCAATTT
>DROE01000157.1 GCA_011322005.1 Devosia sp. | reverse complement strand
TTCTGGCGATTTTTTCCGCGCTCTATCTTTTTGCATTTCTCCAGTTTTTGGGCGATTCCATCGCTGGGATTGAGGGCATCGCGCTGGCCACTGGCAACCCGGCAGGCGGGGACTTTATCAACCTTTATTCCGTGGCCCGCATGGTACTGGAGGGAGAGGCGGTCGCCACCTATTTTCCCGAACAGCTCATGCAGTTCCAGCGTTCCCTGATTGAACAGCCCATCGGCCTTCGCCTGTGGGCCTATCCGCCCCACTCGCTGTTGTTCGTGTGGCCCTTTGGTGGGTTGTCTTACTTTGTGGCGCTGGCGCTATGGTCTGCTCTGGGCCTGTTTGTCCTGGGCCTGGGCGCACGCCGGATGGGTTTTGGCTGGCTCGAAACAATATTGTTGGTGGCATCTCCCGCCTCGATGCAGAGCATCTATTTCGGCCAGACCGGAAATTTTGCCGCCGGGGCGCTGCTGCTGGCCCTGTCCGCCAGAAAACAAACCGACGTGCTGGCCATCAGCGCAACGGCCCTGCTCACCATCAAGGCCCAGTTCGGGTTCCTTTTGCCCACATACTGGGCGCTTGAAAAGCAGTGGCGGCTTATTCTTCTGGTCAGCGCCGCAACGTTGGGCCTTTTTGGTCTCACATTCGCGGTGTTCGGCTCCGAGGTCTGGCGCGCCTATTTCGAAGTTACCGTGCCCGTGCTCTCCAACCTGGAAAGTTCAGGAACCGGGGCCTTCATGCAGATGATACCCTCAACCTTCATGGCCTTTCGCATTCTTGGACTTGAGGGTGGTGCAGCGATGCCGTTCCATCTGGCCTTTGCCGCTTTGGTATTTGCCATGCTGGTTTTTCGCCTCGTCAAAAGCACCAGCAAGCCCCAAAAGCTGGCGCTCATTTTATTTTCGATTGGCCTGATTACACCCTATCTGCACGTTTATGACCTGAGTTTGCTGGTGGCGGGCGGGTTCATCATGCTCCGGGCAATGCCGGCCCCAACCGGTTTGCGGGCGATTATCCCGTATGCCCTTGTGCTGTCAGGCTGGATTCTGCCCCACGCCCTGTTTGGTCTCAATGCCGGCGGCTGGCCGCTGGGGCCGGTGATTATGTTTGCTCTTTTCCTCTGGGCGTGGAGCAGCAAGGCGTTTGATGAGGAAAGCATCGAATAGGAGAGGTACTCAGCCTTCTTTGAGCGCGTTCTGCACCGCCTGGGCCAGAGCGTTGGTGAAATTCAGACGGTCTTTTTGCGTAAAGCCGGCGTTATAGTCTTTGATTTCCCCGCTCTCGCGCAAATCCTGCTTGAGGTCACGCATGGCCAGTGCCATGCCGATGGAATCGGGGGTGAATGGTTTTCCCGTCGGCCCCAGCACAAACGCGCCCTTGGCAAGCGCCCGGTCGGCCAGCGGAATGTCCGAGGTGACAACGATATCACGCGCCGTTGCCTGCTCGACGATCCAGTCGTCCGCCACATCGGCCCCATGAGCGACAATCACATGGCGCACCATCGGGTCGCTTGAGGGGCGCAGGCCGCCATTGGCCACCAGAACCGTGACCACACCGGCGCGATCGGCAATTCTGAGAATTTCGCGCTTCACCGGGCAGGCATCAGCATCCACGTAAATTTTCGGGCCGTTATGGCTCACCTCAGGCGATCTTTCTCTTTCTTCTTCCATTCAGGCCCTGTATCAGGTTTGCTCTTCAATGCACCGGCCCTTTGCCGGGGCACTGACGGAGTTGCGCAAGTTGGAATTTGAAATTAAAGCGGCCGACGACGGCGCCACGTTCAAAAGTTTGTGGACGTGCCTTATATTGTTCAGGCCGGCAACAAACAATGGGCGCCCCTCTTGCGTGTGCAGCAGTTTGAGTTGCTGGTGAAAAACCTCAAACAGATTGCCGGCCTCGACCTGATTTTTATGGCCGAAAAAGAAGACGGGGAGCTTGTCGGCTTCAGCGTGGCCGTGCCCCACCTCAACGAAGCAATGATTAAAGGTGCGCGACGGGCGGTTGCTTCCCTTCGGCCTGCTCAAGATTCTCTGGTATTCGCGTCCCGGTGCGATAAAATCCATCCGCGTGATGATAATGGGCGTACTGGAAGCCTTCAGGGGCAGGAGCTTCGACGCCGTCATGTATGCGCACCAATATCAGGAGGCCCAGCGCAAGGGATATTTGAACGCTGAAATGAGCCAGATACTGGAAACCAACACCATGATGAACCGCGCCGCCGAACAAATGGGCGGCAAGCGCTGTAAAACCCATCGCATGTATGAGAAAAGCATCGCACAAAAGCCCTCAAACAACGGGCGGTATTGGAGACCTCATCAATGACCTCTTCCAACATTTTATTTCTCGGTGCCGGACGCATGGGTGGAGCCATCCTGCGCGGCTGGGCAAAAACTGTAAAATTGGGTGCCGGGGTTTGTGTTCTCGACCCCACCCCCGGTGTCGCCGTCGGTTTTGCTGAAAACCTGGGCGTGCTTGGCATTCAGGATATTGCCGAACTCCCGGCTGATTATCGCGCCGATGCGCTGGTGCTCGCCGTCAAACCGCAAATGATCGAACAGGCCCTGCCGCCGCTGGTTGCTTTTTTGAACAAAACCGGTGTGATAATTTCCATTGCCGCCGGGTTTTCCATTGAGCGCATTCAGAGCCTCTCCAGATCCGGCCAGCCGGTGGTGCGCACCATGCCCAACCTCGCCGCAGAAGTGGGCCTCTCAGCCACGGTGGCGGTGGCCAGCGAGCAGGCAACCGACATCCATCGGAATATCACGAAGTCCATCATGGGTGCCGTGGGCTCTTTGCGCTGGGTTGATGATGAGGAATTATTGCACGCGGTGACCGCAATTTCGGGCAGCAGTCCCGCTTACGTGTTCGCCCTTGCCGAAGCCCTTGCCGCCGCCGCCGAACCCCTGGGCCTGAGCAAAGAACTGGGCCATGATCTGGCCATCGACACCGTTCTGGGGGCCGCCGCCCTGATGAAGGAGAACCGCGACCCCGCCGACCTGCGCAAACAGGTGTGCAGCCCCGGCGGCACGACACTGGCCGCCCTTGAAGTGTTGCAGGGCACACCGGGCCTGAATGAACTTATCACCAACACCGCCAACGCTTGCGTTAAACGCTCCCGTGAACTGGCTGAGATTAAGGGTAAGTGACCCGGAAGTGCGTTAGATCAACACGTTAGTTACCAAAACCAGAATCAACCTGTGAGGGCGCTTCCGTCTAAAACAGCCCCACGGTTTCCCCGTTTTCGCCAATGCCGATGCTTTCGGCTGCCGGGTGGCGGGGCAGTCCGGGCATGGTCATAATATCTCCGCATACGGCAACGATGAACCCGGCACCGGCCGAAAGCCTGACCTCGCGGATGGGCACCACATGATGGGTCGGCGCGCCCTTGAGCAAAGGGTCGGTGGAAAAACTATAGGGCGTCTTGGCCATGCACACCGGCAGGTTGCCAAAGCCCTGATCCTGAAAAGCCTGAAACTGGTCGCGCACCTTCTTT
The DNA here is from genome assembly GCA_011322005.1 of Devosia sp. Lineage (GTDB taxonomy): Bacteria > Pseudomonadota > Alphaproteobacteria > Rhizobiales > Devosiaceae > DROE01. Next base: position 3,461 of record DROE01000157.1, on the reverse strand, counting down.
TCGGCGATTATGTCGTCGGCGCCATATAGAGTGCGCGCGATGTGGCGGGCCTTGAGCCACAGTTCCATATCGTCATCATAAAGCGTGTGGAACTGCGAGGTGTGCGTGTCAACGACGCGCACCACCTCTTCAGCCAGCGATGCTGCGCCAGCCCCCCCTTCAGCCCAGTGGGTGCATTCGTGGGCGGAAACACCGAGTTTTTTGCAATAGGCGATGACCGCCGCGACTTCCTCCGCTATGTCGTCGGTAAAGCGGTTGATGGCAACCAGCACCGGAACCCCGAACTGGCCCATATTTCGAACATGCCGGCCCAGATTATCAAGCCCGCCACTCAGGGCATCCATATTGGCCTGTGTTAGCTGATTGGCATGGGCTCCACCCTGAAATTTCAGGGCCTTGATGGTGGCAACGATCACCGCAGCATCGGGTTTCAGCTTGCCCTTGCGGCACTTGATGTTGAAAAACTTCTCCGCCCCCAGATCAGCCCCGAACCCTGCTTCGGTAATCACATAATCCGCCAGTTTCAGCGCGGTCTTTGTGGCAATCAGCGAGTTGCAGCCGTGGGCGATGTTGGCGAAAGGTCCCCCGTGGACGAAGGCAGGCGTGTGTTCCAGCGACTGCACCAGATTGGGTTTGAGCGCATCGCGCAGCAGAACACTCATCGCACCGGCGGCATTGAGTTGCTTTGCCGTGATGTTTTCCCGGTCCCGGTTCTGCCCGATGACGATTTTTTCAATTCTGCTCTCCAGGTCGCTCAGATCGGTGGTCAGGCACAGTATCGCCATGATTTCGGAGGCAACGGTGATGTCAAACCCGCTCTGGCGCGGGAATCCGTTGGCCACCCCCCCGAGGGAAGCCACAATATCGCGCAAAGCCCGGTCGTTCATGTCCACCACCCGCTTCCAGCTGACCCGGCGGGCGTCGATTTCCAGCGTATTGCCCCAATAGATATGATTGTCAATCATTGCCGAAAGCAGATTGTGCGCAGCTCCAATGGCGTGAAAGTCGCCGGTAAAGTGCAGGTTGATGTCTTCCATGGGTACGATCTGGGCATATCCGCCTCCCGCGGCTCCCCCCTTCATGCCAAAACAGGGGCCAAGCGAGGGCTCGCGCAAACATATAGCGGCCTTCTTTCCCATGCGGCGCATGCCATCGCCCAGACCAACCGTGGTTGTAGTCTTTCCTTCCCCCGCAGGGGTGGGCGTGATGGCGGTGACCAGAATCAGCTTGCCATCGGGCCGCCCGTCAAGGCTTTGAATAAAATCATCATTCAGCTTGGCTTTATGGTGCCCGTAGGGCTCCAGCGCATCAGCACCGATCCCCAGGTTAGCCCCGATTTCAAGAATGGATTTCATCTCGGCGGAGCGCGCGATCTCGATATCGCTCTTGATTTCGTTGCTCATGATTTGCGGAGGTTCCTTGGCGTTGGCAGTGTAATTATTCGGGTGAGGGGGGTCAGCCTCTCCCGACATAGGGCATGGTGGTGGCCATGACGGTCATGAACTGCACATTGGCGTTCAGCGGCAACCCCGCTATATAGATCACTGCATCAACCACATGTTCAACATCAAATGTTGGTTCAGGCGCGATTGTGCCGTTGGCCTGGAGCATTCCGGTCTCCATTTTAGCGGTCATATCGGTGGCCGCATTGCCGATATCGATCTGCGAGCAGGCAATGTTGACGTTGCGCCCCTCCAGCGAAATGGACTTGGTCAGCCCGGAGATGGCGTGCTTGGAGGTATTGTAGGGTACGGCGTTCGGACGCGGAACATAAGCTGAAATCGAGCCATTGTTGATGATACGTCCCCCTTGCGGCGACTGATCGCGCATGTGGCGGAATGCTTCGCGCGCCACAAGAAACGCTCCGACAAGGTTGACGTTGATACCCTCCTGAAAGGTTTCAAGGCTGGTATCGTCAATACGTGCGGCGGGCAGGAACCTCCCCGCATTGTTGAACACCACATCGATGCGCCCGAATTTTTCCTTTGCTTCGGCAAACATATTCATCACCGAGGCCTCCTCTGTCACATCGCCGACCACTCCAAGGGTGTTGGCTTCATCAGCCCCTGACATTTCAAGCGTTTCTTTCAGGCGTCCGCCCCGTCGTCCGCTCACAACGATATTATATCCGGCCCGTGCCAGCCCGAGGGCGCAAGCGCGCCCGATTCCCGATGTTGCCCCGGTGATCAGGGCGGTTTTTTGCGTGCTCATAGGGCCTCTTTCCTGATGATTTTGCGAACAGGGGCATCTCAACCCGCACCGCTTATGGTTGCGTTTTTGTTAAAACACACACCAACTTAAGGGAAAAGTACGAGAGATTAACAGTTGGTTACGCCAAGTGTGTTGAATCTGCAACAAGTAGGCGGCAACTGTTTCAGGTTGGCCCCAAACGCCAAAAACCATATTGCGTCCCCGGTACACATCCTTATGGTCATCCTTGCGAATCCATGCATGGGATCGTTTGTCGGTCGAACGCGGCCACAACGTAGAACCAACTAGGTGTGATCGCGTTTCGACAAACCGCCGGCTTGCCGGCACACTCAAATGACTGACTTTGGAGGTCAACTATGAAAATCAAGAGCCTTATCCTCGGTTCTGTAGCTGCAGCGGGTCTTTCGACCGGTGCAATGGCTGCCGATCTGGGTACTGTTCTGACTAATCTGGATGTTTGCGATGCGCTGGGTATTTCCGGCCTGACCATCTCCTCAGATACCAACTGCCTGCAGATCACTGGTGGCGTAAACTACGACTTCACCTGGGGCGACTATAACCTCACCACCGTTTATGCCAACAACCTGCTCACCGGCAGCAGCTATACACATATGGCTCCGGGTGGCGTTCCTCCGTTCGAACTGGACTGGAACTCCACCGTTGAGGCATGGCTCCGCTTCGAAGCTTCTGCTGACAGCAGCTTCGGCACCGCCATGGCTGTGATCCAGATTGACTATACCAATGCTTACAGCGTTGTTAATGAGGGCAGCACCGTTGCAACTACCGTTACATTCGGTGTTGGTGATGCCTACGTATCCGTTGGTGACAGCACGGTTCTGATGGCTGGCCAGAAGGGCACCATCGCCAATTTCGACAATGAAGATCCGTTCAACTATCTGGGTCTGTTCAACGCTTCCATGGTTGGCGGTGTGAGCGGAAACGCAGCGTTTCTTGGCACCGGTGGTCATGTGATTCAGGTTACTTCTGATCTGGGTGACGGCTTCTCTGTAGCCGCCGGTCTTGAAAACATCAACTCTGGCACAGCTGCCGGTGATGGAACTGCGGTTGGTGTGATCGCTTATGATGGCGACACTGTTGACGCAAACCTGACCGTTCTTGCCGGTGGTGTTCTTGACGGCGCCATTGAAAACTGGGGCGTACAGGCCGGTATCACTGCTGATCTGGATATGTTCCGGGTACGTGGTGCTATCGCTGCTGACAATACCGGTTACTGGAATGCTCTGGGTTCG
>DROE01000156.1 GCA_011322005.1 Devosia sp. | reverse complement strand
GCCGAAGGACTTCGCGCCGGTACTGGCGCAAAAGGGCCCGTCCCCCTTGGGTTTCAGATTGGCGGATGTCCAGAGCCAAACCGGTCTTGCCCGATAACAAATATCGCGCTTCGCCCGTTTCAGCACTGGCCCATCTCGCCAATCATGAAACAGAATTGATTCAATCTGAACATGAAGCGGTCTAGGGAGTGCCAAGGCGTCGCGAATTCTCATATTGAACGGGCAGGCAGTCGATACCCACACGTCCGATACGCAGGCACAGCATTTCCGCCTCTGCATAGTCGGCAATGGGCCCGAGCACGATGTGTTTTGAGCCGTCTCCCAGAGGGTCAGAGACGGCCGGGTTCAACCCCAGCAGGAGCGTGCCGATCTTGCCGGAAAGTTCACTCCACTTCTCATCCGCACTCTCAAGGGTGACCGCTTCGCCAATGGCGATGCCGAATTCAGTCTGCATCAGATTGGCCGTACCCTTGAAAGCCGGTTCGGTGAGCGCATTGATCTGGCCCCGGTCAGTTGGAGCGGCGGCAACCAGTTCACCTTCTGCTCCCTGTCCCGCTTCGGGAAATTGCACAGGCGCCGGGGCAACGGAAAGAGGCTGGGGAAGGGGTTGAGCGCTGGAAACCTCTGGCTCCGCACTCTCAAACAGGGGGCGCCGGGTAAGAGTAACGGTGCCTCCCTCCGCCTCAAAGCTTATGGTGTCGTTTTCGGGTTCGCTGATGGAAGCGGTGAGGGCGGAACGGTCGATTTCAGTTCCCGGGGGTACCACTTCAAGCAGCATCGGGATGGAAGATTCAAGGGCGCCAACCCGCTGCACCATGTCGCCGCGCTTTCGTTCGCTTGTCACCAGCCTGGAGCGCAATTGCGAGGCCTGGCGGCGTAACTGCACCTGCTGGTCGTGCAGGCGGCTTACTTCGGCCCGCAACTGATTAAGATTTCCTCCCTCCAGCCGGTTGGCGTGCAGCCCCACCCAAAGGCTTTGGGGAAGAACCGCGCCCAAAGTAGCACTGAGCACAGCAAGCCCGCCGAATGCCAGGGCTCCGATGCCCCAAAAGGTCACATCGGATTGTTCAATACTGCTCTTTCTATTCGCCATGCCGGCCCCCGCACACGCAACGAATCATTGCAAGTTTAACCAGTTTAACATCAAAGGGTGACTTATTGGTTTGCCAACATGCTTGTGCCACAAACTTGGGGGAAAGCGTGGCGGAGATGTCGGAAAAATGGGGGTTTTATGCCGGAACTGACGACAATAATCCTCGCTGCGGGCGACGGGAAGCGGATGCATTCCAAGATTCCCAAGCTGCTGCACCGCGTTGCGGGATTGCCTATTGTTGGGCATGTGGCGCGCGCGGCGCTTGATGCGGGTGCCAGCACTATCGCCGCCGTTGTCGCGCCGGGGCAGGACGCGGTAAAATCCGCAATCAGCGCCATTGCGCCCGAAGCCCGGTTCTTTGAACAGGGGGAACGGCTGGGGACGGCTCACGCGGCGAAAATGGCGCGCCCGGCATGGGAAAAGGCGGGTGGTTATCTGGCGCTGGTCTATGGGGACCATCCGTTGCTGCACGGGGATATTTTTCGTCTTGTAACCAGGCGGCTGGACGAGGGCTGGGATGCGGCAATTCTGGGTTTTGAACCCGAAGATCCCACGGGTTATGGCCGGTTTCTGACTGATGGCGACAGGTTGCTCGATATTCGCGAGCACAAGGATGCAAATGTGGCGGAAAGGCAGGTGGGCCTGTGCAACGCCTGCATTCTGGCTTTCAGGACCGAGGTGTTCCGCAAGACCATCGACAAGGTCAAAAACGACAATGTCCAGTCCGAATATTATCTGGGGGACCTGGTCGCGCTTGCCAACGAAGCCGGATACAAGGTTGGCTTTGCCGTGGCTCCGGCGGACGATGTGGTGGGGGTGAATTCGCGCTTTCAACTGGCCCAGGCCGAACATATGTACCAGCAACGCATGCGTCACAATTTCATGAACAGTGGTGTGACCTTGCAGGACCCTTCGAGCACCTATTTTTCCTACGATACAGTGCTGGGCAAGGACGTGAGTATCGAGCCCAATGTGATATTCGGCCCCGGGGTCACTGTAGCCGAGGGTGTGCACATCAAGGCGTTCTCGCACATTGAAGGGGCAAGCATCGGGGAGGGGGCAATCGTTGGCCCGTTTGCCCGGCTGCGTCCCGGGACAAATCTGGCGGCAAAAGCAAAGGTGGGCAATTTTGTCGAACTCAAGAATGCCAAAATCGGGGAGGGGGCCAAGGTCAACCATCTCTCCTACATGGGAGATGCTGTTCTGGGTCCGGCGGTCAATATCGGGGCGGGCGCCATCACCTGCAACTATGACGGGGTGAACAAGCATGTGACCACCATTGGGGAGGGGGCCTTTGTCGGTTCCAACAGCGCGTTGGTGGCGCCTGTCTCGATCGGGGAGGGAGCTGTTATTGGTGCGGGCTCCACCATTTCCAGCGACGTGGAGGCGGATGCTCTGGCACTGACGCGCGCTTCTGTGGTTGACAAGCCGGGCGGAGCAACGCGGTTGAGAAACAAGGCTTTGGAATTCAAAGAAAAATCGCGGAAAGATCAGAACTGAATGTGTGGAATTGTTGGCATAATCGGTGTTGAGCCGGTGGCAAACCGCCTGCTGGATGCCCTGAAACGGCTGGAATATCGCGGCTATGACAGTGCCGGTGTGGCTGTTCGCAACAAGAGTGGACTTGAGCGCCGCCGGGCTGAGGGCAGGCTGGGCAATCTTGAAGCGCTGCTGGATGCCCATCCGTTGCCCGGCAATATCGGCATTGGTCATACGCGCTGGGCAACCCATGGAGCGCCGACGCAGAACAACGCTCATCCCCACATCTCCGACCGGGTTGCGGTGGTGCACAACGGCATTATCGAAAACTACCGCGAGTTGCGCGAAGAACTTGCGGGGGACGGTTATCCGCCGAAAACCGACACCGATACCGAGATCGTGGCGCTGCTGGTCAGCCGGGAGATGGAGCGCGGCGCAGACCCTGTTTCGGCAGTTGGAAACGTGCTCAAGCGCCTCTTAGGTGCATTCGGGCTGGCTTTTTTGTTTGCCGATGAAGAACGACTTCTGATCGCGGCGCGAAAAGGGTCGCCGCTGGCTATCGGGCATGGTGACAACGAGGTGTTTCTGGGCTCGGACGCCTTCGCGCTGGCCCCGTTCACCAACCGCATTACCTATCTCGAGGAGGGCGACTGGGCAGTTCTGACCCCTGAATCCGTCATTATTCGGGATGCCAATGACGATGTTATTGAGCGTGAGACCGTCACCTCGCTGGCATCCTCGGCCATGGTTGACAAGGGAAATCACCGCCACTTCATGGCCAAGGAGATGTTCGAGCAGCCCGAAACCATTTCCCACACGCTGGGGCATTATCTGGACATGGCAAAAGGCCTGGTATCCATTCGCGAGGAAACGCCGTTTGACTTTGCCAGCCTGACCCGCCTTACCATCAGCGCCTGCGGCACCGCCTACAATGTTGCCTGCGTGGCCAAATACTGGTTTGAGAAATATGCCAGACTGCCGGTCGATGTGGATATTGCCTCAGAGTTTCGTTATCGCGAACCGCCCCTTGAAAAAGGGGGGCTGTCGCTGTTTATCTCCCAGTCGGGGGAGACTGCGGATACCCTTGCGGCCCTGCGCTATTGTGCCGGACGGGGGCAGCATATCGGCGTTGTGGTGAATGTCACCGAATCAACCATGGCGCGCGAAGCTGATGTGGTGTTTCCCATTCTTTGCGGGCCTGAAATTGCGGTTGCCTCGACAAAAGCAACCACGGCACAGCTTTGCGCGATGGCCGCTCTGGCGGTTGCCGCGGGGAGGGCGAGGGGATTCTTGACAGAAGAGGATGAGCGCGAACTCGTGGCGGCGCTTCTTCACCTGCCCGGTGCAGTTTCGCAAACCCTTGCCGGGGAAAGTAAGGTGGAGGAACTGGCCAAGAAACTCGCCAAGGCCTCGGATGTGCTTTATCTGGGGCGCGGGGTGATGTTTCCCATCGCCATGGAAGGTGCGCTCAAGCTCAAGGAGTTATCCTATATCCATGCCGAGGGCTATGCGGCTGGAGAACTCAAACACGGTCCCATCGCCCTGATTGACGAGCAGATGCCGGTGATCGTAGTGGCGCCAAGCGATGAATTGATGGAAAAAACCCTGTCCAATCTGCACGAAGCGGCGGCCCGGGGCGGGCAGATTGTTCTGATAACGGACAGCAACGGGGCAGGAAGCGCCGGCGCAGAGGTCGACGACCTGATCGTGGTGCCAGATGTCCATCCGTTTGTCGCGCCGATTCTGGCGACCGTTCCGGTGCAGCTTTTAGCCTATCACACTGCAATCATTATGGGAACTGACGTGGATCAGCCCAGAAACCTGGCCAAATCCGTCACCGTGGAATAGAGCAGGCAGCCCTGTGCAACGCAAATATTTTAACCAGTCACAACATTATTGAACCGGGGGGCGCTTGGCGAACTGCACCGGTGGGCCTATATTCCTAGGTTACTGACCCTTGAACAGGGCCACAAGAGCAATTGAAACCGCAAATCAAACGGAGTCCGCTTCTCGTGACAAGGAAGGACAAGTCCAGAACCCGGCGTGTTCGCGGCGCACGGCGCAAACATATGGGGCGCACGATTACCAACTGGTTTCTTACCGGTCTGGTCATCGCCGGCCCGATTGGCATCACACTCTACGTGGCCTGGTGGGTCATCGGGTTGGTCGATTCCTTCGTAAAACCACTTATTCCTCCGCAATATAACCCCGACAACTATCTGCCTGTGATTATCCCCGGCTTCGGCCTGCTGGTGGGCGCGATTGCGGTCACGCTTCTGGGGTTTCTAGCGGCAAATCTGGTGGGCCGCTCTTTTGTGCAGTTCGGAGAGCGCCTGCTCAACCGCCTGCCGGTTGTGTCTTCGCTCTATCGTGGCCTGAAGCAGATTTTCGAGACGGTGGTGAACCAGAGCGAACAAAGCTTCAAACAGGTTGGGCTTATTCAGTATCCGCGCCCGGGATTATGGGCTATTGTTCTGCTGTCAACTCCGGCAAAGGGGGAAGTGGCACACCAGGTGGAGGGCGAGGAAGTCTATGGCTGTTTCTTGCCCACCACACCCAATCCCACTTCGGGATTTTTGCTATTCATTCCGCGCAAGGAAATCAAGATTCTGGAAATGGGCACTGAGGACGCGGCGAAACTGATAATCTCCGCTGGGCTGGTGACACCGGAATATCAAAAGAAAACAGCAGAACTTGCCGCCAAGCATGACGACAGGAAGCCAGGGACAACCAGAAAGGGTGCCGCCAGGCCAAAACCTGCAAAAGCGAAAAAAGTCGCGACCAAGCAGCCGGGTAAAGCCGCAGAATAGTCTGCACGTTCCGGGTCCGGTAAATTATTTCAGTCGGACAGCCGTGCCATAGACCAGTATTTCCGCTGCCCCTTGCGCGACCATCGAGGTGGTAAAACGCACGCCCACTATCGCATCGGCGCCCATCGCTTTTGCATCGGCCATCATCCGGTCCAGAGCCTGTTCGCGCGCCTCGGCCAGAAGCTTGGTATATTCGGACACCTCTCCGCCCACAAGATTGCGCAATCCGGCAATGATGTCGGTTCCAATGTGCCGGGCGCGAATGGTGTTGCCACGCGCCACCCCAAGTGTTTGAACAATCTCGCGCCCGGCAACCAGTTCAGTGCTTGCAACTATCATTTGATATTCCCTGCGTCCCGAAGCGCTCTATTTATCGACATTTTTCTCATAATAGTCGTCTTCGGCATTATTCAGGCGCTGGTAAATGACCCGCCACAATATGGCAATGAAAATAGCCAGGGGAACAAGTCCCAGCAGCCCCCAGGGCATCACGCTCACCATGCCGCCGGCAACCGTAAGCACCCAGCCGATCGCCAGCACCACAACAATTATCAGAACAATCTGGTCAAGTTTCATCGCACTTTTCCTGTACCGGGTTTTGCCTTGGCTCATTCTGGCTGAAAGCGGAGTTGCCCCAGCATAATCGCTTGACAAGCCAAGGGCAACATCGCTAAACCGGCGCGACTTCAGGGGCGCTTGTTTTTCGCGTTTTTCGGGGGTGTAGCTCAGTTGGTTAGAGCGCCGGCCTGTCACGCCGGAGGTCGCGGGTTCGAGTCCCGTCACTCCCGCCATTTCCCGCCCCATATTTCCCGAGCGCCGGCGCATCATGTTGCGTCGTGTCATTTTGATACGGTTTGGGCTTAAATTCGCCACTTATTTGATTAAATGGTCACCATCGGGCGGGAAACAGAGGGCGTCCCGGGCTGGCGCGCTTGCAATCCGGTGCCGATTGACCACTAATATGTGCAGCAGTCACTGAACTTCAGGAGTTGAAACATGATGCGTGTCCGTTCACTCATGCTTGGCGTTGCCGCGACCTTCGCGCTGACAGCCGGAGCATATTCGCAGTCATTGAGCGACCCTTATGCCAGCTATGGCGGGGCCGGGTTTGAAGGATTTTACGCAGGCGTGTTGCTCGGCGGCTTCTTTGATGGCACTTCGGCCTATTTGGTGGCGCCGGATACCAATGCAATCAGTCTTGGCGCTGCGGTTGGTGTGAACTTTTACCTCACTGACGCGGTGATCGGCGGATTCGAAGTTCAGGGCAGCGCGGATTTTGGTGCAACGGCAACAGTTGGCGATGCCCTGGCGCTGGGCCGGCTAGGCTTTGCCCCGACGGATGACCTTATGGTCTATGGTGCCAGCGGTCTTGGTGTTGCCGGGGGGACTGGTGTTTATGCCTTTGGAGGCGGCGTTGAAGTGGCAGCCTATGATTCGCTCGGGATTCGTGGTGAGCTTCTGGGCGTGGGAACCTGGGGGGGCGCACCGGACGCCGCAAAAGCCACGGTTGGCCTCATCTGGCACATGCAATAGAGCAGTTTGACAATTTGGAAACAAAAAGGCCCCTGTTACGGGGTCTTTTTTTTGTCCCCGCCGGTGCCGGGCTGTCATCGGGCCGCGACGTTTTGGCAAAAGCGCGACCAAGAGTTCGGATAGTTCTTGAAACGGGGCTGGGGCTAAGCTAAGCGAGTGTTCAGCACTGTCCGGTGTCGCAGCAAACCGTCTTGGCAGATGTTGGTGAGCTTCACCAAACATTTCCGCTCAGGTCTGGCATGTTGCCCCTAAACCAATGCAGGGTCTTATTATGCAGGGCGAAACGATGAACGGGCTGCTTCTCGACTATCTGCCCATAATCATTTTTCTGGCGCTGAGTACCATTATCGGTCTGGCATTGCTGGTTGCCCCCTTCGTCATCGCGGTGAAAAGACCGGACCCCGAAAAGGTCTCTGCCTATGAATGCGGGTTTGAGGCATTTGACGATGCCCGCATGAAATTCGATGTCAGGTTTTACCTGGTTGCCATCCTGTTCATCATTTTTGACCTTGAAGTGGCGTTCCTGTTTCCCTGGGCGGTGGCATTCGGGGAGGTGGGCTGGTTCGGTTTCTGGTCCATGATGATATTTTTGTGCGTCTTGACCGTCGGTTTCATTTATGAATGGCGCAAAGGGGCTCTGGAATGGGATTAGGAGAGCCTCAGGGCACACTGGTCGCACCCCGTCCACGCGGCGTAATCGACCCCAATACCGGCAAGCCCGTGGGGGCGGATGAGCCTTATTTCGTGGAAATGAGTGACGAGTTGGCCGACAAGGGTTTTCTTGTCACCAGCACTGACGATCTCATCAACTGGGCGCGCACCGGTTCGTTGATGTGGATGTCGTTCGGGCTGGCGTGCTGCGCCATCGAGATGATGCAGTTGGCCATGCCGCGCTATGATGCGGAGAGATTTGGTTTTGCGCCGCGCGGCTCTCCCAGGCAGTCCGACGTCATGATTATTTCAGGAACACTGACCAACAAAATGGCACCGGCCCTCAGGAAGGTCTACGATCAGATGCCCGAGCCCCGCTATGTGATTTCCATGGGCTCGTGCGCCAATGGCGGTGGTTACTACTATTACTCCTATTCCGTTGTGCGCGGGTGCGACCGGATTGTACCCGTGGACATCTATGTGCCCGGGTGCCCTCCCACCGCGGAAGCCCTGCTTTATGGCGTCTTGCTTTTGCAGAAGAAAATGCGCCGTACCGGAACGATTGAAAGATAACAACAATGTCAGCGGTAACAGCGACAGCGGCGAAAAACGAGGCTTTGAGCGAGATTGGCGACTATGTCGCGCTCAAGCTGGCCGGCAAGATCGACGAACAGAATATTGCCCTGGGGGATTTGACCCTCACGATCCATCGGGATCTGACAGTTGAGACCATCCGCTTCCTGCGGGAGGATAGCCAGCTCAGGTTTGTATCTCTGACTGACATTTGCGGTGTCGACTATCCGGAAAGGGCGGAGCGCTTTGAGGTGGTTTACCATCTGCTCAGTCCGACACTGAACCAACGAATTCGCGTAAAGACTTCCACAGACGAACAGACCCCCATGGCTTCGCTGACGGAGATTTTCCCCGGTGCGCTGTGGTATGAGCGTGAAGCCTATGACATGTACGGTATATTGTTCACAGGGCATCCTGATTTGCGCCGCCTGCTCACCGATTACGGGTTTGAGGGGTATCCGCTGCGCAAGGACTTTCCGACTTCAGGCTATGTGGAACTGCGCTACGACGAAGCGCGCAAAAAAGTTGTCTATGAGCCGGTGAAACTGGCTCAGGAGTTCCGTTCCTTTGATTATCTTTCTCCCTGGGAAGGTACCCGATATGTGCCGCCGGGTGACGACAAGGCGTGACGGGGAGGGATGGTTTGCAACGATGAGCGAAGCTGAAGTCAGAAACTTTACCATCAACTTTGGTCCGCAGCACCCCGCGGCCCATGGTGTTCTGCGTCTTGTGCTTGAGTTGGACGGTGAAGTCGTTGAGCGCTGCGACCCCCATGTGGGCCTTTTGCACCGGGGAACCGAGAAGTTGATCGAAAGCAAAACCTATTTGCAGGCTTTGCCCTATTTCGACCGGCTGGACTATGTGGCGCCGATGAATCAGGAGCACGCCTTTGCGCTGACAATTGAAAAAATGCTGGGTATCGAAGTGCCCCGGCGCGGTCAGCTCATCCGGGTGCTTTATTGTGAAATCGGGCGCATTCTTTCCCACATGCTCAACATAACCACTCAGGCCCTGGACGTGGGGGCGCT
>DROE01000155.1 GCA_011322005.1 Devosia sp. | reverse complement strand
GGAAAGATCGAGTTCCGCCACATGATGACAACGGGCAAAATGACCCGGTGCGTGTTCTTCAAATATTGGGGCTTCCTTGGCGCAAAGCTCGCTTGCATGGGGGCAACGGGGGTGGAAATGACACCCCGAGGGCGGGCTGGCCGGGCTGGGCACTTCCCCTTCAAGGGGAACCATGTCGGCGCGGCGGCGCGGATCGGCCTCGGGCACCGCGCCCATCAACGCCGATGTATAGGGGTGCATGGGTGTTCCAAACAGTGCTGCTGTCGGCGCCATCTCGACAATTTTCCCCAGGTACATCACCACAACCCGGTCGCAGAAATGTTTGACCACGCTCAGATCATGGGCGACAAACAGATAGGTGAGGTTGAACTCGTCCTGAAGCTTGAGCATCAGGTTGAGCACCTGGGCCTGCACCGAAACATCAAGCGCCGAGACCGGCTCGTCGGCCACCACCAGGCGGGGGTTGAGCGCAAGGGCCCGGGCGATAACGATGCGCTGGCGCTGACCGCCACTGAAAGCGTGGGGAAAGCGCTGCATATATTCGGAGCGCAGGCCGACCAGTTCGAGCAGTTCGCCCACCCTTTCGGCGCGCTTGTCCCGATCCTTCATGCCCCCGATCACCAACAGAGATTCCCCGATAATATCCAGAATATTCATGCGCGGATTGAGTGAGGCGTATGGGTCCTGAAATATCATCTGGATGTCGCCCCGGATCGGGAACAGCTCGCGTTCGGACATGAAGGCAATGTCGGCAATGTCGCCATCGCCCTTGCGGAACAGTATTTCTCCACCCGAAGGGGTCATGGCCCGCATGATGCAGCGGGCCGTCGTGGTCTTGCCGCACCCGCTTTCCCCCACCAGCCCAAGTGTTTCACCTTCCAGAATCGAAAAGCTCACATCATCGACGGCCCTGACCTGTCCGATTACCTTGCGGCGCAGACCCTTGGAACGGATGGGAAAGAACTTGGTTAGCCCTTTGACCTCAAGCAAAACGGGTTTTTCAGCCGGTTTTTTGCTCATTTTGTTTCCTCCACCGCATCGCAATGGAGAAAACAGGCCACCGATTGCGTGTCGCTGACCGGGGAGGGAACCGGTGTAAACTGGTCGCATTGTTTTGGAATGAAGTCAGGACAGCGTGGATAAAACGGGCAGCCTTTTGGGCGGTTGAACGGATGAGGAATGGAGCCGCCAATGGTGGGCAATTCCTGCCGGGTTCCCGAGTGGATGGTGGGGATCGAAGCCAGCAGGGCACGCGTATAGGGGTGTTGGGGATTGTGGAATATATCATCCACCGGGCCCTGTTCCATGACCCGGCCCAGATACATCACCACCACATAATCGGCAATCTGGGCAATCACTCCCAGATCGTGGGTGATAAAAATCATCGCCAGATTTTGTTCCTTTTGCAGCCTTCGCAACAGGTTGAGCACCTGGGCCTGGGTGGTGACGTCGATGGCGGTGGTCGGCTCGTCCGCGATCAAAAGGCGCGGGCTGCACAAAAGCGCCATGGCAATCATCACCCGCTGGCGCAGCCCCCCGCTAAGCTCCCACGAATAAACGCCCATGCGTTCCTCGGGATTTGGTATGCCCACCTCGACCATGCGCTCGATACAGATTTTTGCCGCTTCTTCCTTGGAAACATCCCTGTGCAGACGCACGGCTTCGACAAGCTGGTTGCCGACCGTGTGCACCGGGCTGAGCGCTGCCATCGGCTCCTGCGGAACAAGCGCGATTTCATTGCCCCTGATGTCGCGCATCTCTTCGCCCCGGTCATCCAGATTGCGCAGATTAATGGGCTCTTGCGCCCCATCATCGCGTCGGCGGTATAATATTTCCCCGCCCACGACCTCCCCGGGTTTCTGGATTATCCCGAGGATGGATTTGATGGTGACGCTCTTGCCGCAACCGCTTTCGCCCACAATGCCAACAACCTGACCACGGCTCACATCGAAACTGACACCATCGACGGCCCTGGCCGTGCCCTCGTCCATGACAAAGCGGGTTTTAAGGTTTCTGACTGAGAGAATTGTTTCGGAGGTCAAGCTGCCGGTCTTTTCTAATGATAGGGGTCGGCGGCGTCGCGCAGTCCGTCGCCAAGGATGTTAAGGGCAATAACCGTGATGATGACCGCAACGCCGGGCAGCATCAGCCAGGGTGCCAAAGCCACGGATTGCAGGTTCTGCGCCTCCTGAAGCAGCACACCCCAGCTTATGGCCGGGGGCCTGAGGCCAAGACCCAGAAAACTCAGGAACGTTTCGTTGATAATCATCACCGGTATGGCCAGCGTGACCGCGGCGATGATGTGAGAGCTCATCGTGGGCACCATGTGCCGGAATACGATGCGCAACTGGGAACAGCCGGAAAGCTTGGCTGCGACAACGAAATCTTCTTCGCGCAGCACCAGAAAACGCCCGCGCACCTCACGCGCCAGCCCGGTCCAGGTGATAAGCGCCAGAATGGCGGTAATGGCGATATACCCTTGCGTCACCGACCAGGTGCGGGGCAGGGAGGCGGACAATGCCAGCCATATGGGGATGGGGGGAATGGACTGGAGGAGTTCGATCAGACGCTGGATGAACATGTCAACCCAGCCCCCGAAATAGCCCGATATCCCCCCAAGGAGAATACCGATAATTGTGGAAAGAAATACCGCCAGCAAGCCGATGGAGAGCGAAACCTGGGTGCCGTGCAGAACCCGCGACCACTGATCGCGCCCCAGCCGGTCGGTACCCAGAATATGCACGGGTTGATCATCAGGATTGACCAGCGCCAGCAGGTGGATATTGGTCTTGAACAGGCCCAGCACCTCCCATTCATAGCCGGTACCGAACAGGCGCAGCGGTATTTTTTTTGTTTCACTGGTGACCCACTCCATCTTCAGGGTGCGCGGATTGCGTTTTCCCTCGATGGCATAGGCAAAAAGGGCCGGGCCATTGTCCCAGAACTGGATAGCCTGGGGCGGAATGAACGAACCCCGCGTGCGACTTTCAGAAGGGTCCTGTGTGCTGAAAAATCCGGGAAATGCGGCAATGATGACGATAAACATGACGATGATGCCCGAGACCATCGCCAGCTTGTGTTTCTTGAAGCGCCACCAGACAAGCTTCCAGTTTGGTGCAATGGCAATTGCGTCCGCCTCTTCTCGGAAATACTGGTCGGCGCTCGGGGTGTGGCTGTCCATTGTCATCTCCCCGAAGCCTCTTCCATGCGAATGCGCGGATCAAGCCAGGCCAAAAGGATGTCCGAAAGCAGGGTGCCGATAACGGCGAGGCCGAAATAGGTCAGAACAATGGTGCCGGCCAGAAACATGTCCTGCGAGATAAGCGAGCGCAAAAGCAGCGGGCCGATGGTGGGCAGATTGAGTACTGTTGCCACAATCAGGCTTCCCGAAAAAATCAGGGGCAGATACCAGCCAAGCGAGGAAACCAGCGGATTGATGGCCAGCCGCAAGGGGTATTTTAGCACCAGCCTCCACTCGGACATGCCCTTGGCCCGCGCCATTTCCATATAGGGTTTGTTGAGTTCATCGAGCAGGTTGGCCCGTAATATGCGGGCCAGCCGCGCGGTACCGTCAAGTCCCAGAATGACCATGGGAAGCCAGATATGTTTTGCCAGATCAACTACCCTTGCAAAGCTCCAGCTGGCGTCGGCGAACTCGGGAGAAAACAGACCCGTTATGGTAATGCCGAAATTTGAAAACGCAAACCACATCAGAATGAGCGCGGTCATGAAAGTGGGGGTGGCAACGCCCACATAGTTGAACACGGTGAAAAAGTAATCAAAGAACGAGTATTGGCGCGTGGCCGAGATGATGCCGATGGGCAGCGCCACCATGAAGGTGAAAATCAGGGTCGCCAGCCCCAGAATTACTGTCAGCAGCAACCGCTGGCCGATAAGTTCGGAAATGGGTTTCTGGAAGTCCAGCGACAGCCCCAGATCGCCCTGCAACATGCGCGACACCCATTTGAAATATTGCACGTAGGCGGGTTGATCCAGCCCGTAGAGATTGCGCAGGGCTTCAATCTGCACCTGATCCATGGAGGAGCCCGAGGCCGCAAGTTCGGCCACATAGGAGGTAACAAAGTCTCCCGGCGGGGCCTGAATGAGAATGAAGGAAACAATGGAAAAGACAAACATCAGTACCGGCAGCAGCATCAGGCGTTTGAGAATAAAAACCAGCATAGAATATTGTTTCCTTGCGAAGTCGGCCCGGCCCAGCTGAAGGCAAAGCCGTCAGCACGTCAATGTCGTTTTGCCAGAAAAGGAAACCGGCACCCGCTTCGAACCATGATTGCGTTTTTAAGCTCGAAGCAGGCGCCGATCATCAGTGACCGTTCAGTTCAGCCTAGTTGGCAAAATAGAACTGTTCCGGACGGGTGTTGCCCGGGGTCCTGAGCGGCCAGTCATTGCCGGCAACTTCAGCCACATTTCTCAACCTGGAATTGACCACGACCACACCCTGCACCATCGGTGTCAGGCCCACGGTGCCGATCTCCCAGACATTGTCGGCCCAGATGCGGAACAATTCCTGCGCAAGTTCGATCTGGCGTTCGCGTCCCGAAAGCTTGGCTTCGTCGATAATGTCCATGAGCCGCTGGATTTCAGGTGTCGGCTCCATGCCCTCGGCTCCACCGGTTTCAACCCACTTGCGCACCAGAGGCGCAAAGGTCAGGCTCGGATTGGAGCGCGGATCCATTTTGGGCTGACCGCTGAATGGAAACCCGGTGGTATCTTCGTTCCAGATTTCGATTTGCAGGTCGTTGGAGTCACGCATGGCAAAATGCGGGGTACGCTCGCGGATTTCCACATGGGCACGAACCCCCACATCGCCCCAGTCCTCAACCACAAGCTGGCCGATGTCACCCCAGCTGGCAAAGGCGGGCACAACGCCAACTTCCAAGTCAAGCCGTTCACCGTTGGGCATCAGGCGGAAGCCCTCACCATCGCGTTCGGTCAGACCGATGCCATCAAGCAGGGCGTTGGCCTTGTCAGTGTCCAACTCGGTATATTTGAACGCATACTCATCCCCCGGATAATAGGGATGGAACGGGGCCGGAACGCCCTGACGCGCCTCGCCAATGCCAAGGAACGCCAACTCCTTGATCGCGTCACGATCAATGGAATAGGACAGGGCAACGCGGAAGTCCTTGTTGCGCAGCAGGTCGCCCAGCGCCTCGTCATTGGTATAGGTCTGGTTGAACATCAGCACTGCGTCCGAACCGCCAAACGTGGGATAGGTGACCACGCGATAGCCGCCCTTGTCGGCATTTTCCATCAGAACCGGGAAGTTGCTCATGGCCAGATGGCGGCCCTGCATGTCGATCTCGCCGCCAACCGCCGCAAGGTTCAGAGTTTCCTTGTCGGCGAAGAATTTGAAGGCGACATTGTCGATATAGGGCAACTGGTTGCCCTCCGCATCAACGGCGAAATAATAGGGATTGCGCTCGATGATGAAGGTTTCGTCAGCAACCGTAGAGCCGTCCTTGGGCACCCATGCAGCAGTGCTGGGGCGGTTGCCACTCAGGTGGGGCAATGCCTCGACCGCAAACAACTGCGTCCAGGTGTCAAACCCGGATTCGCTCACTCTTGCAGCCAGTGTTGCTTCATCCGTATAATCGGGATGAAACTGCTTCATGTAATGGGCGGGTGCAAAAACCAGATTGTTGATGGATTTGTCGGCGCCGTCCTTGTTGGCCAGATCGAGCAGAAACGCTGTGTTGGGCTGTGCAAACGTCCAGCGCACCGAGGTGTCACTGAGCTTTTCAACGATGACATCCGTTCCATCACCATTGCGCATCCAGATGGGTTTTGTCGGTGTCAGCTCTTCGTTGTTCAGAATGGCATCATACCAGAACATGATGTCGTCAGCGGTAAACGGCGCACCATCCGACCACTTCATGCCTTCGCGCAGGAACACCGTCCACTGGGTGAAATCATCATTGGACTCCCAGCCCTTGGCGATGTGAGGAATGACTTCGCCGCCGTCCGGGGAGTGACGCACCAGTGCGTCATAGGTCACCCTGGTATAGTTGTTGTGATCCGATGGACCCAGAAAACCGCGGCGCAGGGTGCCCCCATAGGTGCCGATGGAATCGGTGACTTCCTGAACCAGCGGTTCGGACGGCAGACGTTCGTCAACCGGGGGCAGGGCACCCGAGGCCACTGCATCGGCAAACATGGGTGCCCCGGTATAGGGCTGCGCCAGTGCCGGACTGAGCGCACCCAGCCCCATTCCAAGGGCAAGGGCTGCTGTACCCGCCCCCCAGACAGTTTGTTTCAGCCAGATATTCATTTCACTCTCCCTCTAAGAAAACTCTTGTTTTCAGTTTGTTGCGACCTGTCATTTTGTTGTCAGACTTTTTCCGGACCCAACCGTGCGACCTTTCCTCTGGTCGTCGACATGAATGCGCCGCAGCTTCACCATCCCGGCCCGCTCATCCAACCTTTCAGATGCTCAAATTAGGCATTAAAAACACTCAGTGTCAATAAAGGCATTCAGTGTAAATAAAAACCGGGTGAAGAGGGCATTTCCAGTCCGGCGCTGGGCTTTGCTCAGGCGATGGCTGCCTGCCCGAGCCAGACGCAAGGCAAAAATTCCGCGCTTGCCGCCGGGGTTGCTTTGCTACAACATTGCAGTCAACCATCGTTTTTTTGTGACGTCTGGCGGAGGAATTTTATGCAGGAGCACGAGGAAGTTCTCAAATTCTGGTTTGTCGAGCACACCGGCGAGGACTGGTTCGGCGGCAAGCCCGAGTTTGACGAGAAGCTCAGGGGACGCTTTTTTCGTCTTCACGGGCGGGTCGCTCTTGGAGAAGCCTGGAGTTGGCGTGTCTCTGCCCAGGGTCGTCTTGCTGAAATTCTGGTTCTGGACCAGTTCAGCCGCCAGTTCTATCGCGGGGACCCCCGTGCTTTTGCCTCGGATGGCATGGCGCTGGTTTTGGCTCAGGAACTGGTGGCTTCGGGTCAGGATAAAACTCTGAGTGAGAGCGAGCGCCTGTTCGCCTATATGCCCTATATGCATTCGGAATCATTGCTGGTGCACGAAGAGGCGGTGCGCCTGTTCACTGCCTTGGGCAATGAGGACAATCTGAAATTTGAAATATCCCACCGCGATACCATCGAGCGTTTTGGCCGTTTTCCCAAACGCAACGAAGCGCTGGGCCGGGTCTCAACCCAGGAAGAACTCGCCTATATCAACGAACGCAAGGACTCGATGTTTTAGTCGAGCAAAGCGGGGTCGACCAGCGCGCCCGGGTGCTGAATGACCTTTGCCGCTGTGCGGTGGGCCGCCTGTGCGCTCGCTTTGATGGACTGCCCTGAGAGCCGGGCCGCCAGATAAGCCCCGTTGAACGCATCGCCAGCGCCGGTAGCATCAACTGCGGTTGCGCCAAGGGCCGGAACTTCAGCAAGATTGTCCCCTTGTGCAATCAGCGCCGCCTCGGCTCCATTTTTTACCGCCACTTCAGCAATGCCCAACCCCTGATAACGCAGGACGGTAGCCCCGGGGTCGGCATCGCCAAAAATCTGCGCATCATCATCAAAGGTGGGCAGGACGATGTTGATTACCGGGGCGGCTGCGATGATGGCCTTGCGGATCGCTGCTGGCGTTGGCCACAGCGCTGGCCGGATGTTGGGGTCAAACGCCACTCTGGTGCCCGCCTTTCGCGCTTGACCAAGTGCAAAAAACAGGTTTTCCCTTGCCTGCCGGGACAGGATTGCCAGCGTGATACCGGAAAAATAGGCCAACTCACTATCTGCAAGAGCCGCCGCCAGCTTTCCCGGATTGTCGGCCAGTTGCCGGGCGGCGGAGTTTTCCCGCCAATAGGTGAACTGCCGGTCCCCCTCGGCCTGATGGATAAGATAAAGACCGGGGCGCTTGCCCCTGATGGTCTGGATATGGCCGGTGCCGATATGGTGTTCTTGCAGAAACTCGCGCATGCGGGCCGAATAGATATCGTCGCCAAGGGCACTGAGATAATCCACATCCCATTCTTTGCCCAAAGCCGCGCGCAGGTACCAGGCCGTGTTCAGCGTATCCCCGGCAAACCCCAGGCGGTACCGGTCCGCCTCTCCCCCCGACATTTCGAGCATGAACTCGCCGATGCTCACGATCTTCCTGTTCATCTGTCCTCGTCAATTCTCTCTTGTGGCTGTTGCCTGCCCGGTTGTATGGTAGTTGGCATAAGCCGTTTCCGCCAGCCCTCTGGTGGAAAGGGATGAACATTTACCCGGCCGCAAAGCCTGAACAGGACTTAACGGGAACCCATGCCAAAAAGATTGTCCACAGATACGCTTGGGCTGCTGCCTGAGCCCATTGCCCGCCCCGCCTATGAGCGTCGCCAAATAAGGCCGGGCATCGTGCATCTGGGTGTGGGTGCCTTCCACCGCGCCCACCAGGCGGTCTATATGGATGATTTGCTGGCCAACAACCCGGACTGGGGCATTGTTGGCGCCAGCCTGCGCCGCCCCGACACAAGGGACGCGCTGGCCCCTCAGGACTTTCTTTATACGCTGGCGGTGCGCGATGCCACGGGCACAAAGTGCCGGATTGTCGGCGCGCTGCTCGACTGCATTAACGTGGCGGACGAGCGGGAAAAACTGCTTGAAATAATGGCGGCACCCGAAACCCGTATCATCTCGCTGACCATCACCGAAAAAGGCTATTGCCACGACCCCGCCACCGGAGAACTGGATGAAAATCACCCGGATATAGAACACGACCTCACTCACCCCGATGAGCCCAAAAGTGCGCCGGGGCTGATTGTTGAAGCCATCCGCAAACGTCGGGAAAGTGGCATCCCCCCCTTCGCCGTGATGAGTTGCGATAACCTGCCCGCCAACGGCAAAACGGCGCAGAAAATCATCACCCGCTTTGCGCAGGCGCGCGCGCCCGATCTGGGCCAGTATGTGGCGAAAAATATTACCTTCCCCTCGACCATGGTTGACCGTATCGTACCGGCAACAACCGATGCGGACCGGGCAGAAATTTCTCAGATAATCGGCCTCGAAGACGCCTGGCCCATTGTTACCGAGCCCTTCTGCCAATGGGTGATTGAGGACAATTTCCCTGTTGGTCGCCCACCATTCGAGCAAGCGGGTGCTGAGATGGTCGCCGATGTCGAACCCTTCGAGCGCATGAAGCTGCGCATGCTCAACGGCACCCATTCGACCCTGGCCTATCTGGGTTATCTGGCGGGCTTCAAAACCGTCTCCGATGTGGTTTCCAACGCAAAGATGCGCGCTTTTTTGCACGAGTTGATGAGTAAGGAGATTATACCGACGCTGCATTTGCCCGGCACCGACCTGCCTGCCTATCGCGATGCCCTGCTTAAGCGTTTTTCCAACCCCTCGCTCAAACACGCCACCTGGCAAATCGCTATGGATGGCAGCCAGAAACTGCCCCAGCGCCTGCTCGACACCATCCGCGACCGCATCGCGGCGGGTGATGATTATCGCCGGCTTGTGCTTGGGGTGGCAGGCTGGATTGTTTACGCCAGTGGCACCGACGAAAGCGGAAAAGCTATTGAAATATCAGACCCGCTTGCTGACCGGTTTGAACGGATTGTCGCTTCGGCTGGTGATGATATTTCAGCCCTTGTCGATGGGTTCCTGCAACTGAAAGCAGTTTTTGGAACCCAATTGCCCAAGGATGACAACTTCCGCAAAACCCTTGAGAACAAGGTCAGACTGCTCAGGGAAAAGGGCGTTCTGGCGGCGATCGGCTGAGTAAAACTTATTCGTCCACAGCAATGCGCTTGAGAAATTCCGGGGCCGACATGATGATTTTATCATCCCGGTTATCGACCAGAGCTTCGTTGCGTCCTTTATAGTCGATTGCTGAAAGAACGTGTGAAATAACGGCCAGCCGTGCCCGGCGCTTGTCATTGGCCCGGACCACCGTCCACGGCCCCGGGGCCGAATGGGTACGGGTGAGCATCTCGTCGCGGGCACTGGTATATTCGTCCCAGCGGCCAAGAGCTTTCAGGTCAACGGGGGAAAGCTTCCACTGCTTGAGCGGGTCATGGCGCCGGTCGTGAAAGCGCTTGATTTGCATGGGCCGACTGATGTTGAGCCAGAACTTGAACAGCTTGATGCCATCATCGGCCAGCATGCGCTCGAAATTTGGGACTTCGTTCAGAAATGCCTCGGTTTGCTCGGGCGTGCAAAAGCCCATCACCGGCTCGACCACCGCCCGGTTATACCAGGAGCGATCGAACAGAACCGTCTCCCCGGCGGTGGGCAGATGCGAAACATAGCGCTGGAAATACCACTGAAGCTGCTCACGGTCCGATGGTTTGGGCAGCGCAACCACCCGGGCATGCCGCGGGTTGATATTCTCGGTATAGCGCTTGATGGTGCCCCCTTTTCCCGCCGCATCGCGCCCCTCGAACACGACAACAATGCGCTCAGCGCTTTCGTTAAGGTGGCTTTGCAGCTTGACCAGTTCGATTTGCAGCGCCAGCAGGGTTTTTTCGTAAAGTGAAGCCTTTTGTTTTTTCCTGTAAGGATAATCCCCCGAAGTCAGCGCGTTCTTGGCAATTATTTCGGGGAGTTGAGGATTATCCAGATTAAAACCGTCCAGTGCCTGTGCCAGATTCATTTTTTTTCGCCCGCTTCTGAAAATCTGAAATTGTTCCGACTGCTTGCCAATTGCAAGCCTCTTGGTTTGACTTTGGAGCGGGTTTGGTCATTTAACGTGTTATGGATGAAAAAAATCCGCCATCTGAAGCAACAATCCAGGAGCCCGAACCCCAGCCCCGGCCCGGGGCCGTGGCCAGAGCATTTGCCGATGCCATTGTCGCGCCATGTCTAATTCTGGGTATCCGCGAAGAGGTGTTGCACATGAACGCGGCGGCAATTCACGAACTGCCCGGTGCCAGAATTGACGCGCCCATAAGTTTTGCCATCCGGCACCCGGAGTTTTTAAGCGCCATGGAAGAGGTGCGCCAGTCCGGCACCCCGCGCACGGTGGAGGTTTTGCAATCGAGCCCCAACATGACCTGGTACCTGATAAATGTGGCGCCACTGAACCTTCCCGAGGGTGAGGGGCTCCATGAATTCCTGCTGGTGACGCTGGAAAACCGCACCGAACAAAAGCGCACCGAAACCATGCGGGTGGATTTTGTCGCCAATGTCAGCCACGAATTGCGCACCCCCCTGACGTCGCTTATCGGGTTTGTCGACACCCTTCTGGGAGCCGCCGCCGATGACAGACAGGCGCGGGAGCGGTTTTTGTCCATCATGCGCCAGCAGGCCGAACGCATGTCCAAACTCATTGACGATCTGCTTTCCCTGTCGCGTCTTGAGTTGCGCCAGCACCTAAGGCCGACTGAAAAAACCGATCTCAATGCCATCATCGAGGAGGTTGTCAAGGGGCTTCAAAACCAGATTGAACGGGCCGGTGTAAAGGTATTTTTGGACTTGCCGGACGGGTCAACCCTGGTCACCGGCGACCGCGATGAGCTTTATGAGGTTCTGGAGAACCTTATCGACAACGCAGTGAAATATGGAGCGGGGGGGGGCCGGGTTGATGTGGAACTGCGCCCCACTGTCAGGCGGAAAGACTTTGCCTTTGTGCTGACCGTTTCCGACCATGGAGAGGGCATCGAGCAGGCCCACGTACCCCGGCTGACCGAAAGGTTCTATCGGGTGGAGGCTGACAAAAGCCAAAAGAAGAAGGGCACCGGGCTGGGCCTGGCCATCGTCAAGCACATTGTAAACCGCCACCACGGCCAGCTCAATATTTCCAGTACACCGGGCAAGGGCACAAGAATCGAGATATTGCTGCCCCAATAAGCGCTCAATCGTTTGAGGCTTCCAAAAAACATCAACAATATCAATGCATTAACATGTCACGCAACTGTCATGCGAGTGACATAAGGGTGTGATGTGGCACCCCTATGGTCAGGGTGCTTCGTTCTGAGGGTGACACAAATGCAAAACGCCCTTGGCTCAAGCGTTGAAATTAATCCTCTTTGGCAGGAAAACGCTGATGAAAATCTCCAAAACCTTCATGGTCTTCGCTCTGGCCTCCATCGGGGCGCTGTCGGCAGGCACTGGTGCCGCTCAGGCACGCGAGCAGCTTCAGATTGTCGGCTCGTCAACGGTTTTCCCCTTCGCCATCACCGTTGCGGAGCGTTTCGGACAGACCAGCAGCTTTCCCACCCCGATCGTTGAAGCCACCGGCTCGGGCGGCGGGCTGAAACTGTTTTGCGCCGGGGTGGGCGCAAATACTCCCGATATTGCCAATGCCTCCCGGCGCATCAAGAATTCCGAGCTGGAGACCTGCGCTGCAAACGGCGTGACCCCGGTTGAGGTCAGAATAGGCTTTGACGGCATCGTGCTCGCCAACTCCAAATCCGGTCCTGATTTCACGCTTTCCCGCGAGCAGATATTCCTCGCACTGGCCCGCAATATTGTGGTTGAGGGCGCACTGGTGCCAAATCCCTTTTCGCGCTGGTCTGAGATAGACCCCGCCCTGCCCGACGAAGCAATTGAGGTCTTGGGGCCCCCTCCGACTTCGGGCACCCGCGACGCTTTTGTTGAACTGGTCATGCACCAGGCCTGCCAGGAGGGCATCGAGGAAGACCTGTGCGCTGACATACGCGAGGACGGTGTTTATGTGGACGCCGGGGAAAATGACAATCTGATTGTGCAAAAACTCGCTTCCAACAGCGCGGCCGTCGGCATTTTTGGATTTTCGTTCCTTGACCAGAACGCCGACACCCTGCGCGGGGCCACTGTCGATGGCAGCGAACCGACCTTTGAAAACATCGCCGCAGGAACCTATCCCATTGCCCGCTCGCTCTACTTCTATCTCAAGAAAGAGCATGTGGGCACCATCCCCGGTCTTGTTGAATATGCCCTTGCCTTTACCGCCGAGCGGGCCTCGGGCGAAGACGGCTATCTGGGCGAGAAAGGCCTCATTCCGCTCCCTGAGAAGGAACGTCAGAGGGTGATTGAAGACATCAATAATCTGACGCCGGCTCAAATGAACTGACCCCTCAGCGCCCGGCCAGAACGGTCGGCCAAGTAAACCGGAAAGGAAATTCAGTGTCTATCTGGTTCGTGTTTACAGCGTTATTGCTGGTTCCGGGGGGCCTTTATTTTGCCGGACGGGGGCGGGCCGTTGCGCTGGCTCAAGGCGAGGTCGCCTCCCTGCACTCAAAACAGGAATATCACGGGGCCTACCTTCTCATCTGGGGCAGCGCGCCTGCTCTGGGTGTGGCCATTCTCTGGCTCCTGTTTGCCGGAATTTTTACCGACTATCTGGTCGCTGGCCAACTGGGCTCGGAATTCAGTACCCTGAATGCGGAGCAGAGAGCGACGGTTCTTCAAACAGCGCAGGCGCTGTTATATGGATCAGCGTTTGGTGAGGCCACCCCGCTCGTGCAGACCGCAAGTGAACGCTATCGGGACAGCTACAGTCTTGTGAATTCTGCATTCGCCGGCCTTGGCACTGTTGCCCTTGTCCTTGGCGCACTATCGGGCTGGAGGCAGATTTCCCCGCGCCTGCGCGCCCGCCAGTTCGTGGAAACGGCCGCGCTCTGGCTGCTGATGGCAGCTTCGGGTGTTGCCATCCTCACCACCTTTGGCATTGTGTTCTCACTGGTGTTCGAGACTTGGCAATTCTTCAAGTTTGTCTCGCTGAGCGACTTCCTGTTTGGCACCCAATGGAGCCCGCAAAGCGCCTTTGAGGGTGCCGGAGCGGCAGCTACTGATGCCCGCAACGCCCAGATCTTTGGCGCCGTGCCGGTGTTTGCCGGAACGCTGCTGATAAGCGCCATCGCCATTCTGGTCGCCGCACCTGTCGGGCTGATGGCGGCGATTTATCTCTCCGACTATGCGCCCAAAAAGGCGCGCGTTGTGGCCAAGCCGGTTATGGAGCTGCTCGCCGGTATCCCCACCGTGGTCTATGGCTTTTTCGCCGCCCTCACCGTTGCGCCCTTCTTTCGCCGCAGCGGGGAGGCCTTCGGCCTGACGGTGTCCTCGGAAAGCGCGCTGGCCGCCGGCATCATCCTCGGGGTGATGATTATTCCCTTCGTCTCCTCCCTGTCTGACGATGTGATAAGTGCGGTCCCTGAAAGTCTGCGTGACGGCTCAGCGGCCCTTGGCGCGACAAGATCGGAAACCATCCGCAAGGTTGTTCTGCCCGCCGCGCTGCCCGGCATCGTCTCGGCGCTGATGCTGGCCATCTCCCGCGCCATTGGCGAAACCATGATTGTGGTGATGGCCGCCGGACTTGCCGCCAACCTCACCATCAACCCCCTTGAGGCGGTGACCACGGTGACCGTTCAGATTGTCACCCTGCTCACCGGTGACAGCGCCTTTGACAGCGCCAAGACCCTCTCCGCTTTCGCCCTGGCGCTGGTGCTTTTTCTGGTGACGCTGAGCCTCAACATCATCGCCCTGCGAGTGGTCAAGAAATATCAGGAGCAATATGACTGATTTTTTCGATAGTCCGGCGAACAAAAGCTCCCTGCACACAGGCATGGAGGCGCGCGAACGCCTCAGGGCCCGCTATCGCGCCGAATGGATGTTCAAGGCTCTGGGCCTTGGTGCCATCGGTGTTTCGGTCGGGTTTTTGCTGTTCCTGTTCACGACCATATTCATGCAGGGGTGGCCCGCCTTCACCCACAATTTTGTCGCGCTGCCTCTGGAGTTGAACGCGCAGACGTTGGGCGACGAGGGGGTGATTTCTGAAGAATCCCTCTCCGGGGCCGATTATGATGCTATCGTGCGCACAGCCATAAGGGAACAATTCCCTGAGGTTTCCGGGCGCACGGCGAAACGCACCCTTTCCGGCCTGATCTCCCCCGGCGCGCCGGTTTTGTTGCGCGAAGCCCTGCTTGCTGACCCGGAACGCCGGAACGCTCCAAATGCAATCACCCTGCCGCTGTCGGACTTTGCCGACCTTTATCTCAAGGGGCAGATTAGCCGCAGTACCTATCGCACCGGCGAAGGGGAACTGGCCATTGAGGTCAGCGAAACAGGAGTGCTCATTTCCGGCGCAGACCTTGCCGCCGGGCTGGAAAGTTCAGGAGCGGATGGCAAAATTTCCCTATCCAGAGAAATGCCCTCACTGCTTCTTTATGCTGGGGGAGGTGTGTTCAAGCTGGAAACGCTGGAGGGGAACTTGGCCACGGCCCGGATACTCTCCCCCCTTGATGCGGGCGAAACCACAAAAGCCTTGGACTGGCAAGTGCGCCTGATCGAGGTCCCCGAGGCCAACCGCAAATTCTCCGACCGGGAAATTGTCTGGACCGACAAGCTGGTGGAACGTCAACTGGTTCAGGCCAAATTCAACACCCTGTTTTTCACTAGGGGCGCCAGCCGCGAGCCGGAAATGGCCGGGATACTGGGGGCGGTGGTGGGCACCGCACTCACCCTTGTCGTAACGCTTGGCCTGTCTTTTCCCCTTGGGGTGGCGGCGGCAGTTTATCTGGAGGAGTTCGCCCCGCGTAACCGATTAACGGCTCTTGTCGAGGTCAACATCAACAATCTGGCGGCGGTGCCCTCCATTGTCTTTGGCCTGCTGGGCCTTGCGGTATTCCTGACGTTTTTTGGCATGCCGCGCTCAGCCCCCCTCGTTGGGGGCATGGTGCTGGCGCTGATGACCCTGCCCACCATCATCATTGCCTCGCGGGCAGCACTGCGCGCCGTACCTCCCTCCATCCGCGAGGCGGCGCTGGGCATCGGAGCTTCAAAAATGCAGGTGGTGGTCCATCATGTTTTGCCGCTGGCCATGCCCGGCATTCTCACCGGCACCATCATCGGCATGGCTCAGGCACTCGGCGAAACCGCGCCTCTTTTAATGATCGGGATGGTGGCGTTTGTAGTCGATATTCCGGGCGGTTTCACCGACCCGGCAACGGTGCTGCCGGTTCAGATTTTCATGTGGGCGGACTTCCCCGAACCCGCATTTCAGCAACGCACCTCGGCGGCAATCATGGTGCTGCTCGCTTTTCTGGTGGTGATGAACGCGCTGGCCGTGGTGCTGCGCAAACAGTTTGAACGTCGTTGGTAGGAGGAAACAAATGCTTGACCAGATAAAACTGGAAACGACCAACCCCGGGGCAACCAGCACTGCCCTGTTGCCCGGAACAATGACCCCGGCCAACCCTAAAATCACCGCCCGTAATGTCTCGGTTTTTTATGAGCAGAAACAGGCCCTGTTTGACGTCGACCTGGACGTCATGCCCAACGAGGTTCTCTCCCTCATCGGCCCCTCGGGCTGTGGAAAGTCGTCACTGCTGCGCTGTTTCAACCGCATGAACGACACCATTGATGTGTGCAGGGTCACCGGCAATATCACACTGGACGGGCAAGACATTTATGACCGCTCCATCGATGTGGTGGAATTGCGCGCCCGGGTCGGAATGGTGTTTCAAAAACCCAACCCGTTTCCCAAATCCATCTTTGAAAACGTTGCCTATGGCCCCCGCATCCACGGCATGACAAAAGACCGGGACGAGTTGGAGGAACTGGTGGTTTCTTCATTGAAGCGCGCCGGACTGTTTGACGAAGTGGCCGACAGGCTGCAGGACTCGGGCACCTCGCTATCCGGTGGCCAGCAGCAGCGCCTGTGCATTGCCCGCGCCATTGCCACCCGGCCCGAAATTCTGCTCATGGATGAGCCTGCTTCGGCTCTGGACCCCATCGCCACCTCCATCATCGAAGAACTGATTGACGAGTTGCGCCAGAACTATGCGATTGTCATTGTCACCCATTCCATGCAGCAGGCGGCCCGCGTCAGCCAGAAAACCGCCTTCTTCCATATGGGAAAACTCATCGAAAAAGGCGAAACCGAGCAGATTTTCACCAATCCGGTTGATGCCAAAACCCAGGACTATATAACCGGACGTATCGGCTAGCCGTTTTCCCGTCCAAAATCAGGAATATTATATGCCCAAAACCCCGTCTCCCCACATCGTGCAATCCTACGAGGACGAGCTGGCTGAGCTCGTCCGCCTGATTTCTGAGATGGGCGGTATGGTGGAACTGGCTATTGTCAACTCGACCATGGCGCTGGTGCGAGTGGACCATGAACTGGCCCGCCAGGTCGCCGGTGACGACAAAAAGGTCGATGACCTGCAACGCCTGATTGACGAAAAGGCCGTCTCCATGATTGCCCGCCGCCAGCCAATGGCCGCAGACCTGCGCCGGATTGTGGCTTCAATCCATGTGGCAACCGACCTTGAGCGCATCGGCGACATGGCCAAGAACATTTCCCGGCGCACCCTGAGGATGAGCGACAAGAGAATGGCCGCCCAGCTTTATTCCGGCGTAAAACACATGTCGGAGATGGTGCTCGGGCAGATCAACAAGGCGCTCGATACGGTGACCTCCAACGATGTGGAAGCCTGCGCGCGTATCGTCAAGGCCGATGACGAGGTCGATGCGCTTTATATGTCGCTGTTCCGCGAGTTCCTGACCTACATGATGGAGGACCCGCGCAACATTACCGACTGCACGCATCTGTTGTTCTGCGCCAAAAATCTTGAGCGCGCCGGGGACCATGCCACCAACATTGCCGAAGCGGCCTATTATGTTCAGACCGGGGGCAACCTTCCCGCCGATCTGGAGGCCGGGCTTATCGAACTGTCCTGAAATGATTTGGGAGCGGGCCAATGCCGGCATTGATTTTGGTGGTTGAGGATCAGCGGGACATCTCGACGATGCTGCGCTACAATCTTGAGGCTGCAGGCTATCGGGTCGTCACCGCCATGGACGGAGATGAAGCAGATGAGTTGAGCCGTCAAACCATACCCGATCTCATCCTGCTCGACTGGATGCTGCCCGGCCCCTCGGGCATTGAATTGTGCCGCCGCTGGCGCGCACGCGAAGAGACAAAAAACGTGCCCATCATCATGCTGACCGCGCGCGGCGTCGAGGAAGAAAAAGTCCGTGGACTGAAAACCGGTGCTGACGACTATGTGGTCAAGCCGTTTTCCGTGCCCGAACTGCTGGCGCGCATTGAAGCGCTGCTGCGCCGCGCAAATCCAGAACTTGAACAAGGGGTTCTAAAAGCCGGAGACATGGAACTGGACACCAAAAACCACCGTCTGTATCGGGCGGGAAAGGAAATCACCCTTGCCGCAACCGAGTTCCGGTTGCTGGAGTTTTTGATGCGCCATCCGGGGCGGGTCTATTCACGGACTCAGTTGCTGGACAATATCTGGGGAAGGGAAATCTATGTGGACGAACGCACGGTGGACGTTCACATCGGACGCCTCCGCAAAGTCATCAACAGGGGCAAAAAAACCGACCCCATCCGTACGGTTCGCGGTACCGGTTACGCATTTGATGAACGCTTCGGAGCAAAAAAAAACCAGACCTGACTATTTTTTCTTGCGGTCCATCGTGTGATAGGCGCGCTTGGAATGGAACTTGCAGTATGGCGCGTTTTCGTTGGAATCCCGACCACAAAAGTGGAAATCCTTCAACAACGGGTCGCCGATGGGCCATTTGCAGGTTTTTTCCGTCAGTCCCAGAAGGCCGATACGCTCCTTGACCGGAATGAACAACTCGGTGACATTATTGGGGGTGACCCTGATATTTTCCTGATCGGCCTCGGCTGATTTGAGTGCTGTGGCTCCGATCACGCGGCTGGCAACGACCCGGCGCTTGAAGGAGGAACTGGCGCCATTGGGTTTGGCCCGCCTTGGCAGGCGGGTAGCGGAGCGCGTTCTCTGGGAGGAACTGGCAGGCTTGGCCCGGCCAGAGAGCTTGAGCCTGTGAACTTTTCCGATCACGGCATTGCGGGTTACCCCTTCACCCAGCTCACTGGCGATCTGAGAGGCGCTGAGCCCCTCCATCCACAATTTGGTGAGTATTGAGACACGCTCTTCGGTCCAACTGCTACCCATAAACAGAATCCCCCATCGTTCTGCCGCACAAAGAGCCAGCAGTTATTTCAATTGCAAATCGCTTAGTGAGCTGGTCCGCCACACGAGACATCGTGGTTCCAACTGCGACAATACTACACAAGCCCCGGAATCCCTGACAAGGTATTTTTCCCGGTTTTCCCGGAAAAAAACCTGTGAACACGGGGCTTTTCTGCAAAAGTTGAGTCTTGACCGGGACTTAGCCCTCGCCATTGACAAGAAAAATATCTCCCCTCATATAGACAAATGACAAACGTGCCCCCAATCGGCGGCGCGTTTTTTGATTTTGGCTTCGCAAATGATGCTAAAAGGCCTTTTTGTCCCCGTGGTTTTGAAAGGTGGAAAACGCAATGTCGGCACTTTTTGGCACCTATATGCGTGACGAAGTCGCCTTTGAGCGCGGCCGGGGCATGCGGCTTTTTTCTGGCGAGGGTGATGAATATCTCGACTTCATGTCCGGTATTGGCGTCAACGCGCTGGGGCACAACGACCCCCAGCTGGTAGCAGCGCTTAAAGAGGCGAGCGAAAAAGTCTGGCACGTCTCCAACCTTTTCACTGTCCCCGAGGCTGAAAGACTGGCTGAACGCCTGGTTGAAGGAACCTTCGCCGACAAGGTGTTTTTCACCAATTCGGGAACTGAAGCCATCGAGTGCGCGCTTAAAACTGCCCGACGGTATTTCCATGACAGCGGCGCACCTGAAAAGTATGAAATCATTGCGTTTACCGGCTCGTTTCACGGCAGGACGCTGGGGGCAATCGCTGCCGGAGGCAACCCTGACTATGTGAAGGGTTTTGGCCCGGTGCTTGAGGGGTTCAAGCATCTGGCACCCGGTGACATCAGCGCAGTTGAAGCGGCCATCGGCCCCGCAACCGCTGCCATTATGATTGAACCCATACAAGGGGAAGGCGGGGTCAACGCTGTTGGCGAGAGTTTCCTTAAAGGGTTGCGTGAACTTTGCGACAAACATCGCCTGTTGCTTATTCTGGACGAAGTCCAGTGCGGCTACGGGCGTACCGGAAAACTGTTCGCCCACGAATGGGCCGGTATTGAGCCCGACCTGATGGCGGTCGCCAAGGGCATCGGAGGTGGTTTTCCCCTCGGGGCCTGTCTGGCTAAGGCTGAAGTCGCCAAGTCCATGGTGCCTGGCACCCACGGCTCGACCTATGGCGGCAACCCTCTGGCCTGCGCCATCGGCAATGCGGTGCTCGACCGGATTCTGGCTCCCGGCTTTCTGGAACACTCAGATAAGATGGGCCAGAAACTGTTCTGGCACATGCACCAGCTGATGCAGAAATACCCCGACCATGTGCTCGAGGTGCGCGGTAAGGGTTTGATGGCAGGCATGAAAATTTTCCCCCCGGTGCGCGATTTTGTAACACGCCTCAGGGATAAAAAACTGCTTGTGGCAGCAGCAGGGGACAATGTGCTGCGCCTGCTGCCCCCGCTCATCCTCACTCAGGGCGATATTGAAGAGGCGTTTGAAAAGTTAGGTACGGCATTCTCGGAGTATGCCGCAGAAAATCGCAATGGCAGCAAAGACTGATTGCCCGACCAACCTTCATCAAGGACCAGCCCCATGAAAACGCAGAGCGATCTTGCCGTCTTCCGGCACTTTCTTGATCTCAGGGATTTTGACCGGAAGACCCTTGGCGCCATTCTGGACCTTTCCGTTGAACTCAAAGCGCGCCTGAAGGCGGGGGAGCGTCCGCTCCTGCTCAAAGACAAAGTGCTGGCAATGATTTTTGAGCGCGAAAGCACCCGCACCCGCGTTTCCTTTGATGTGGGCATGCGCCAGCTTGGCGGCGAAACGCTGATGCTGACAGGCAGGGAAATGCAGCTCTCCCGCGAAGAGTCCCTTGCCGACACCGCCCGTGTCATGTCGCGCTATGTGGACGCCATCATGATCCGTATTCTGAGCCATGACGATTTGCTCGAACTGGCGGGTGCCGCCACCATTCCCGTTATCAACGGGCTGACCGGAGCCTCCCACCCCTGCCAGATAATGGCCGACATCCAGACCTATGAGGAACATCGTGGCCCCATCGGGGAGGCAAAGGTTGCCTGGGTCGGGGACGCCAACAATGTGCTTGCATCCTGGGTGCATGCAACCGCCCTGTTTGGCAACAGGCTCAACATCGCCTGCCCCGACGCTTACGGTCCCTCGCAAGGCATGCTGGCCGATATCGCGGAGGCCGGTGACAGGATTTCTGTGACCACAGACGCAAAAGCTGCCGTTGAAGGCGCTGATCTGGTGATTACCGACACCTGGGTTTCCATGGGGGACAAGGACAAGGAGGAACGCCTCAGGGTCCTTGGTCCCTACCGGGTTGACCGCTCGCTGATGGCGCTTGCTGACAAGAAAGCACTTTTCATGCACTGTCTGCCCGCCCACCGGGGCGATGAAGTGACCAATGAAGTTATCGAAGGACCGCAATCGGTGGTTTTTGATGAAGCGGAAAACCGCCTTCATGTGCAAAAGGCTATTCTGCTGTGGGCCTTTGGAATTGAGCAACTGTGATGAGCAAGACGGAAAGCGGTCAAAGAGCCAGCCTTGCCCGGTTCGGGCTGGACCGGCAGGAGAGCGGCGACGATGTGGCCGTACCCTTCACCCTGGAAAATCTTGACGGCCGGGGCCGTGTCGTGCGTCTGGCCGGGGCGCTGAATACCATTCTCACCCGTCACGACTATCCCGCACCGGTGGCCCGCCTGCTTGGCGAAGCGGTGACCCTTGCCGCCCTGATGGGTTCTTCGCTCAAGTTTGAGGGGCGCTTTATTCTTCAGACCCAGACCGATGGTGCGATCAACATGATTGTCATCGATCTGGACGCGCCCGATGGTCTGCGCGGTTATGCACGCTTTGACAAAGAAGCGCTGGATGAAGCGCTTGGGAGTGGAAAAACCACCTCCGCTGCGCTTCTGGGGACCGGACACCTGGCCATGACGGTGGATCAGGGCCCCCATACGGAACGCTATCAGGGCATCGTTGCCCTTGAGGGCGAAGGGCTTGAGGTGGCGGCGGAGCATTATTTTGCCCAATCCGAGCAAATCCCCACCAAGGTCCGGCTTGCGGTAGCAGAACACACGAGGCGCGGCAACGCTGGTGCAAGCTGGCGGGCCGGGGGCATGATGGTGCAGTTTTTTCCCCCCGCCGGTGAAGCGGGGTTTGCCGATCTGCCCGGCGGCGACACAGAGGAAAGCGCCAGCGGTTTTGTCGAAGCCGATAACTGGGTTGAGACAAAAGCATTGTTCGCAACCCTGAGCGATGCTGAGCTGGTTGACCCGGATGTATCGGCAGAGCGTTTGCTGTTTCGCCTGTTCAACGAAAAAGGCGTGCGCGTGTTCGAACCCGAGCAACTCGAAGCCAGATGCTCCTGCTCGGCCGAGCGCACCGAAACCATGCTCAACGAAAATTTTTCCGACAAGGAACGTCAGGAAATGGCGGTGGATGGTCAGATTGAAGTCGTGTGCGAATTCTGCTCAGCCACCTACCACTTCAATCCCAACCAGTTTTAACCCCGCCAGAAGCGCGGGGTGAACATCACCAGAATAATCAGGATTTCCAGACGCCCCACCAGCATGCCGGCGGTCAACAGCCATTTGGCCACATCGGAGAGGGACGCGAAGTTTCCCGCCGGACCAATAATGTCCCCAAGACCCGGCCCCACATTGGAAATGGCAGTGGCCGCGCCCGAAAGGGCTGTGACCGGATCCATGCCGGTGGCGGTCAGCGCCAGCGCCAGCACAAAAAAGCTCACTATATAAAGAAACACAAAACTCTGCACCGAAATGGAAACGCTTTCGGGCAGCGGTGCGCCATTGTAGCGCTTCACATAAACCAGTGAGGGCATCAGGATTTGGCGCACATGCTGGTAAAGGTCACGGGCCAGCACCTGAAAGCGGAAAATCTTGATGCCGCACGAGGTGGAGCCGGTACACCCGCCAACAAAGGTCAGAAAGAAAAACACCGATGTTGCCCACGGCCCCCACGCGCCATAGTCAACGGTGGCGTAGCCGGTGCCGGTCATCACCGAGGTGACGGAAAACAGCGCGTGCCGGAACGCTTCTTCCCCCTGATAGATGTTGCCCTGAACCTGCACAATCATCATGCCTGTGGTGACGGCGACCAGCAGCAAAAAGAATGTACGTATCTGGGAATCTGCAAAAAGGCGTTTCCAGTGACCATATTGCACGGCCCCCAGATAAAGCGCAAAAGGCAAAGCGCCCAAAATCATGAAGGTGACGCTGGTATAGTCAATGGCGATGGATTCATAGGATTCAATCGATCCGTTGCGGGTGGAAAAGCCCCCGGTGGCCACCGTGGTCATTGCGTGCACGATGGCATCGAACAGGCCCATGCCGAAAAACCAGTAGGCGGCAGCAGCCAAAATGGTCAGAACACCGTAAATCAGGGTCATGCCCCCGGCAATCTGAGCCGCTCGCGGCAGGATTTTATCCGGGGTTTCAAAGGCTTCCGCCCTGAACATCTGCATGCCACCAACCTGCAACATGGGTAGAACGGCAATGGCCATCACCACAATGCCAAGTCCCCCGAACCATTGCAGCAGCCCCCGCCACAACAAAATGCCGGGCGGTGCGGTATCAAGCGTTGTGATGACAGTGGCCCCGGTTGTGGTTATACCCGACATGGCCTCAAAAAGCGCATCGGTGAAGCTCAGATTGAGGTCCGACCAGTAAAGGGGCAGTGACCCGAACAGGGTGAGGACCACCCAGATGAGCGCGGTCAGCAAAAACGCCTGCCGCAAGGTCAGGGTCTCGATTTTCCCCGCCGAGGAGGCCCAAAGGCCCGCCCCCGAGAGCGTTGTCACCAGCGAAGCGCCCGCAAACACCCGCCAGTCCTCATGGCCCGCAACACCATCGGCAATGGCAGGCAGCAACATGCTCAGCCCCAGCGCAGCCACCAGCGCACCAATGATGGTCTGAATAGAACGAAAACCCATTTGTGCCCGTCGCCTTGATGAGAGGCGCAATTTGGCCCAACTTGGCCCCGCCCGCAAGGAAATTGCGTTTTGTGTGTCTGACAAGAGTTGATTTACGCGTGAACGGCTCCGGTGTTATTTGTTACCGGACAACAAGGCAGGGAGTGCGGCAATGCTTGACGGTGCCATGCGCAAAATCATCGACCCGCCCCTGAACCGCGTTGGCAAATGGCTGGCCGCGATGGGAGTAAGTGCCAATTCGGTGACCCTTGCCGGGCTGGTTCTGGGGTTGATTGCGGCGTTGCTCATTGCCTTGGGCAACTATTCCGCCGCCATTGTTTTTGTGCTGCTCTCCCGCCTTGCCGATGGTCTGGACGGGGCGGTTGCCCGGGCCACCCAAAAGACCGATTTTGGCGGCTACCTGGATATTGTCGCCGATTTTTTGTTCTACGGGGCAATTCCCCTTGCTTTTGCCATCGTCAATCCGGAGGCAAATGCCCTCGCCGCTTCAGTGCTGCTGCTCAGTTTTTATGTAAACGGTGCGACATTTCTGGGCTATTCCGTACTGGCGGAGCGCAATGGCCTTTCCACCAGCGACAGGGGAGAGAAAAACCTCTATTTCACCGATGGCCTGCTTGAAGGCACCGAAACCATCGCGTTTTTTGTGGTCATCTGCGTCTGGCCCGGCCTTTTTATGCCGCTCGCCCATATCTTTGCCGCGGCCACGTTCTACACCTCAATCATGCGGATGCTGCGCGCCCGGCGCGAGTTCCCGACTTCCATAGATGACTAAATCTGCTCCAGCCCGAAACTGAGGTCAGCGATCAGATCATCGGCATCCTCCAGCCCCACCGAGAGGCGTAGCAAACCGCCACTGATATTGAGTTCGGCCAGAACCTCTTCGCTGAAACGCTGGTGGGTGGTGGTCGCCGGATGCGAGATGATGGATTTTGCGTCCCCCAGATTGTTCGAGATTAGGAAAATGCTCAGAGCATCGGCAACTTTGAACGCTTCTTCCTGTCCGCCCTTTACTTCAAACGACACCATGTTGGAGCCACCGCTCATCTGTTTTTTTGCCAGCTCATATTGGCCATGGCTTTTGTGAAAGGGATACATCACCTGTTTGACTTTCTCGTGCCCGGCCAGAAAGTCGGCGACCTTACCGGCGTTTTCTGTCATCTGACGCACCCTGAGGTCCAGCGTCTCCAGCCCCTTGAGCATGATCCAGGCATTGAACGGGCTGATGGAGGGGCCGGTCTGGCGGATAATTGTGTGAATATCGCCTCCGATAAGTTCTTCAGAGCCCAAAATAATGCCACCCAGCGCCCGCCCCTGTCCGTCCATATGCTTGGTTGCCGAATAGACCACCAGATCAGCGCCTAGCTCCAACGGCTTTTGCCAGATTGGGGTGGCGAACACATTGTCCACCACCAATATTGCACCATGGGCATGGGCAATGTCAGCGACCGCAGCAATGTCGACCAGATCGAGCGTCGGATTGGTGGGTGTTTCCAGAAAAACCAGCTTTGTATCGGGCTGCATGGCTTTGGCGAAATTTGTTGCATCGCGTCCGTCGACCAGCGTTGTTGCAACACCCCAGCGCGGCAGATAGTCCTCGACCACAAACCGGCAGCCCCCGAAGAGGGCGCGGGAGGCCACGACATGGTCGCCCGCTTTGACCTGCGCCATCAGGGCGGTGGTGACCGCTGCCATGCCCGTGGCCGTGGCCCGGGCGGCTTCGGCGCGTTCGAGTTGAGCCATGCGGTTTTGAAACATCTCAACCGTTGGATTTGAAAAACGCGAATAGATAAACCCTGCCTCTTCGCCCTTGAACCGGGCTTCGGCCGCTGCGCTGTTTGGGTAGGTAAAGCCCGAATTCATATAGATGGCTTCAGAGGTTTCACCATGCTGGCTTCGCTCCTGCCCTGCGTGCACGGCAATGGTTCGGGCCGAGCGGCTTTTCGTATCGCTGAGCGGATTTTTCTCGCAGGACATATTTTCAAGTCTCCAAAACCAAAAGAACCGACCAAGCGGCCGGTTCACTGGTCGTTTAGCAAGTTATTTTGAGTGGCTGCAATCAGACCGGCCAAATCACCACTGGTGCGCGATGTAAAACCTTTTAGCGCTTGGCGTCAATCACATGGGTTGCTAACCAGAGCCTCAAAGCGGGTTTCAAATCGGGTTCTTCAGATTATGGGTAACTGGCCGGACGGAATATTTTCAGCGGAACTCATCAACAAACTTCACGACACTCAAGCCATTCGCGCCTGTCGGGATTTCGACGAAGATCAGGTGCAGCCCGCTTCCCTCGACCTGCGTCTGGGCGAAAAGGCGTTTCGGGTGCGCTCCAGTTTTCTGCCCGGCCCGCAACACACAGTCAACGAGCGCATTGACGAGTTGAAACTGCATGAAATTGACCTGCGCGCCGGTGCGGTACTTGAGCGCGGCTGCGTCTATCTGGTGCCGTTGCTGGAGACACTGACCCTGCCCGAGGAGGTTGGCGCTACCGCCAACCCCAAAAGTTCCACCGGGCGCCTGGATATTTTCACCCGCGTAATCTGCGACTATGCCCGCAGTTTTGATACGGTGCCGGCAGGCTATCAGGGCCCCCTTTATCTGGAGGTTTCCCCCCGTACATTCCCTGTGCTGGCGCGCACCGGCTCGCGCCTGAGCCAGATGCGGTTCCGCAAAGGAAAAACGCGACTGTCGGTGGAGGAGCATCAGGCCCTGCACAAGGAGCAGACTCTGGTGTTCAACCCCAACACAAAGGTTGCCGACGGGGTTTCCCTGTCCATAGACCTCAAGGGAGAGGGGCGCGATGGTCTCATTGGCTTCCGCTCAAAACGCCATACCGCTGTTGTTGATGTGGACAGGAAAGAAGCCCTTGATGTTCTTGATTTCTGGGACCCGCTGACCATTCGTGGACGCCAGGACATTATTCTTGACCCGGATGAGTTTTACATTCTGGTCAGCCGGGAAAGCGTGCACGTCCCCCCCGATTTCGCCGCCGAGATGCTGCCGTTCGACCATCTGGTGGGTGAGTTCAGGGTTCACTATGCAGGGTTCTTCGACCCCGGTTTTGGCCACGCGGCGGCGGGCGGAGAGGGCTCGCGCGCCGTGCTTGAAGTGCGCAGTCACGAGGTGCCGTTTCTGCTCGGTCACGGCCAGACCATCGGGCGGCTGATTTACGAGCGCATGGCAAAGCGCCCTGAACTGCTCTATGGGAGCGATCTTGGCTCCAACTATCAGGCCCAGAGCCTCAAACTCTCAAAACACTTCAAGCCTTTTGGAAATCCTGCTTGAGCTGGCCAGCCGCGGTTCCCGAACTGCTGAAACATTGCCCAACTTTTCCAATCGTTCATTTGAGCAGGGATGTCTGCAAGGCTATTGGTCCGCAACGGAAACTGAACCGCAGGTTTCGCCAGGCAAAGATCGGGGTCGTTGACACGAAGCAAATGGCCGTCCGGAAACCGGCTCCAGAAGCAGTTCCAGACGCAAAAAAGCGGACACCAGACAATTCTCTGCTGTGAACGCACCTGCATCTCTGCTAAAAGCTCGCGCTGCCAATCAAAGGACTGTTTTTCCCATGCCCTTCATCCCCCAGGACCTTGATGCCGTGATATTTGATATGGACGGGGTGCTGATTGACAGCGAAGTGCTCTATCAGAAAGCGGCGATGGATGCAGCCAAGGCACTTGGTTTTCCCATGAGCGTTGAGGTGCAATTGCAGACGGTAGGGCTGGCTGAGGACGCCACGGAAGTTTTGTTGCGCCAAATCATGGGTGAAGAGTTCCCGTTTGAGGAATACAATATCAATCTGCGCCAGGTCCTTGCAACGCAAATGATGGCCCATGTACCGGTCAAGCCCGGCGTGCGCGAGTTGCTGAACCTTCTCAACGAATTGGAAATCCCCGTTGGCGTGGCCACCTCCACCGGCTATGAAGCGGCCCACCACCATCTCAACCGGGCCGACCTGTCTCCCCACTTTGCCGCCATCGTTACCCGCGACGATGTGGAAAACGGTAAACCCCACCCCGAACCCTACATCACGGCCGCTGAGTGGCTTGAGGTTGAGCCGGAAAACTGTCTGGCGCTTGAAGATTCTCACAATGGGGTGCGCGCCGCTCACGGTGCGGGCATGCAAACCATCATGGTGCCCGACATGCTTTCCCCCACCGATGAGATGCGCGCTCTGACCATTGCGATAATGGACGATCTGCATCTGGTGCGGGAACGTTTTTTGGCGGGCTGAACCCGGCTCAATTCAAGGATTGTTACGTCAGGATGGGGTTAACGCGCCAACTCTTTGCGTTCCTAGACCGTTTCATGTTTAGATTGAACCATTCTGACGGAGCGTTTTTTGTGACAGGACCAAGCGAAGGATTGAAGACCATATGGGGATATGGCCGAAGGACTTCGCGCCGGTATTG
>DROE01000154.1 GCA_011322005.1 Devosia sp. | reverse complement strand
AATGGCATAAGCCCGCCTGACTGCGAGACTGACAAGTCGAGCAGAGACGAAAGTCGGTCATAGTGATCCGGTGGTCCCGCGTGGAAGGGCCATCGCTCAAC
Source organism: Devosia sp. (assembly GCA_011322005.1). GTDB lineage: Bacteria > Pseudomonadota > Alphaproteobacteria > Rhizobiales > Devosiaceae > DROE01. The sequence goes on along the minus strand of DROE01000154.1, from coordinate 6,688 downwards.
GGATAAAAGGTACGCCGGGGATAACAGGCTGATACTGCCCAAGCGTCCATAGCGACGGCAGTGTTTGGCACCTCGATGTCGGCTCATCACATCCTGGGGCTGGAGCAGGTCCCAAGGGTTTGGCTGTTCGCCAATTAAAGTGGTACGTGAGCTGGGTTTAGAACGTCGTGAGACAGTTCGGTCCCTATCTGCCGTGGGTGTTGGAATATTGAGGAGAGTTGCCCCTAGTACGAGAGGACCGGGGTGAACGGATCTCTGGTGGACCTGTTGTGGCGCCAGCCGCATTGCAGGGTAGCTAAATCCGGACGGGATAACCGCTGAAAGCATCTAAGCGGGAAGCCTCCTCCAAAACAAGTATTCCCTTGAGAGTCGTGGCAGACCACCACGTTGATAGGCCGGGTGTGGAAGTGCAGCAATGTATGAAGCTTACCGGTACTAATAGCTCGATTGGCTTGATCGTTCTCATTAGTCAATGTCCGTAAAAGGGGCTTGCCCTTGGGACTTGGTATTGAGAAAGTCGGTCAGAACACTGAAAATAAAACAACTCAAACTTAAAACTATAATTCGCAAACAAAGAGAGCTGGCTGTTCTTCGTTGACCTGGTGGTTTTGGCGAAGCGCTCAGAACCCGATCCCATTCCGAACTCGGCCGTTAAACGCTTCAGCGCCGATGGTACTATGTCTTAAGGCATGGGAGAGTAGGTCGCTGCCAGGTCTGCCAAGAGCAGTCGGTTTTCTTCACAATGCTATAAAGCCCCTGACCGGAAACGGTCAGGGGCTTTTTTTTGTGTTTTGGAGGAGTTTTTGTTTCGCGGATTCTTTTTGTCTCGTGGCTTGCATCGCAATCGGCATGACGCTTGACCTGCCCCCCAAGGCTCCCTCATTCATAACGAGAGTCTGCGGGTTTGGTTTTCATAGTCTTCGGTTTCGGTTTGGGCAAGCGCGCCGGGCGCGGAGCCCTCATTTAACTCAAGCGTCCGGCGCGCTTGTGCGGGTGTCTGGTTGCCGAGGGATGAGTGGGGTCTGACGTTGTTGTAATCGTATCGCCAGAGCGCCGGCTTGCGGCGGGCGTCGTCCAATCTGTCAAACCGTTCTTCGTTCAGCAACTCGTCTCGCAAGCTGCCGTTGAATGATTCGATGAAGGCGTTCTGCTGCGGCTTTCCCGGATCGATGTAGTGCCACTCGACATTGTTCTCATTCGCCCATTTCAGGATTGCCCGACTGGTGAACTCGGTCCCGTTGTCACTGACTATACTGGCGGGCCTGCCGTAGACCCGGACAAGGGCATCCAGCTCTCGCGCCACACGGGCACCCGAGATGCTGGTATCGGCCATCAGACACAGGTTCTCGCGGCAGCAATCATCGTTCACCGCCAGAATGCGGAACCGTCGCGATGCCCCGAACGTGTCGGACAGGAAGTCCAGTGACCAGCGTTCGCCTGGCCTCAGTGCCTCGGCCACGTTGCCAAGCTCCCGCGCCAGCTCAAGCACGCTTAGCCGATGCTCCGCCACCTTCGTGGCCGCATCACGCGACCGGCTCTTCCTGACTGTCGATGTACGTCCCATTCGTTGTTCCTCCTTCCCATGAATAGCATGGCAAGAAGGTTAAGAATGCACCTGATCAGCACCGGAACACCGTTTTGAGGGTGACGGGAGTTTGAACCGGATTGCGTGGGCGATAAAACTCCGCTAGGTAACCCGGGACCAGCCTCGGCTCGCATTTGCAATGCAAAGCAGGCACCCGTAGCTCAGCTGGATAGAGCGCTGCCCTCCGAAGGCAGAGGTCACAGGTTCGAATCCTGTCGGGTGCGCCATTTCTAAATGGTCCATTCTTGTCACATGGTTTACAGATTATACCGGAGAGATGGTTTACACTTTCTCCGGTGTGAACGGGTTTGTTGCTGGTTCTACTCTGTCCTCCTTGTCGTCGAAGAATCCTAGATCATAGTCGAGGAAAGTGACCAGCCAGATCTGGTCGTCGACCTCCCTCAGGCCGAGGATCTGGCCTGCGAACACCTGGCTGAGGTTGATTTTGCGTTTTCCGATGCAGATTCTGCCGCAGCGGGTGACCCGGACGGTCCGGTCGTGGAAGGGATAATCGGGTTCGGGCGGCGGCTCGTAGCTTCGCGGTGAGGGTGTAAACAGATCGCCGGGACAGGCGCCGCCGAGCCCCTGATGGGGTCTTTGGTTATTGTAAACCTCGATGAAGCGGTCAAAGGTCTGCTGCTGCTGCTGCAGGAAGTTGAACGCCGGCGGTTTTGTCGCTTCCCTTTTCAGGGTCAGGTGCATGCGTTCATGGCGTCCGTTCTGTTGCGGGCATCCCGGTTTGATGCGCTCGATCCTGATGCCGAGCCTGAGCCACCACACCGACAGTTTGCTCAGGCCGAACAGGGCCTGGGGGCTGGCGAAGGGCGTGCCATTGTCGGTTCTGATCGCCTGCGGCAGGCCGAACTCCTTGAAAGCCCGCTCGAAGACGGCAAAGGCGAAGTCGGATCTGGTGCTGGCGAGGCCTTCGCAGGCCAGCAGATAGCGTGAAGCCTGATCGGTGATGGTGAGCGGGTAGCAATAGCGCCTGTTGCCCAGCTTGAACTCCCCCTTGTAATCGGCGCACCGCAGCTGGTTGGGCAAAAGGGCTGTCGACAGGGCCGTGCCCTGGGCCTTGTATCTGCGTCGCTTTCTGCGCTTGACGAGACCGTGGCGGTCAAGCACGGCATGTATGGTCGAGATCGCCGGCGGCCTGAGCATGGGATATTGGCGGATCAGCTTGTCGCGGATCTTCGGTGCGCCCCAGCCGGGATAGTCCTTCTTGAGGCCCAGTATGCTGCGCTCGATCTGGAAAGGCAGCTTGTTGGCCTGGCGATAGGGCCGCCTGTAGCGATCAGCGAGACCGTCCAGCCCGCATTCCTTGTAGCGGTTGAATATCTTGTAGCCGGTGACGCGGGAAATGCCGAACTCGCGGCAAAGCGGCGCCATCCGTTCCCCCTCAAGCAGGCGGGCAATGAATCGCAGACGTTCGTCCATCGGTTTACACTCTTTCCAGGGCATCTCGGGAACTCCCAAAATGCGGTTCGTGTAAACCATGTGCCCGGAATAAACCGTCAGCTATCTCTCGATAAGGTCAATCTCGCGCAAGTTCGCTTTGCTCATGCTCCGATGGGGCGCCGGACGACCGGCGGCTCGCGTTGAAGCCCGCTGGTGCAATCGAAGTTTCTCCTTCCAGGTGCGTCAATGTTGTCAATGGGTTAGACGAGAACAGAATTTGTGGTTGGTGTGTTATTCTGGTGCGCCGGTGAGAATATCTCTGCTGAGGGGATTCGGATGTCGAAAAAGTTCTTCCCAACGGTCAAGGAAACGGGAACCGGCCCGCTCTGTGTAGTGATGGACGGACACGAAGATGATGGACTTCCAGACAATCAGGATACCGTTTTTTGATTTCGAGGCGGGTAGTGACATTGGTGCAGCTGAAGGATTTGCACGTATGATCAATGGTGGACCGAACGGGCTTGAAAACATTCGTGTCACGAAGTGGTGGTTGGGGTCACCCCTTCATACCAATGCTGGACCCTAGACCGTTTCCTGTTTGGATTGCGCCATTGTGACGGAGCGTTTTTGTGACAGGACCAAGCGAAGGATTGAAGACCATATCGGGATATGGCCAAGAGACTTCGCGCCGGTATTGGCGCAAAAGGGCCTGTCCCCCTTGGGTTTCATGATTGATTCAATCTAAACATGAAGCGGTCTAGCTGGCAAAAAAGAACGAGCTGGCGAAGGCGACAATAACAAGCACAACAATCAAATAGAGCCACAGGCTTTTGACCGGAGATGATGTCACGGTGATCTTGGTGTCGGTTTCGGGCGTGACATAGACTGAATAAGAAGTGTCCCAGGCGCTTTTTTCGACGGTATTCTGGCGTTTCAAGTCAATGGGAACCACCGGTTTGGGAAAAAGCCAGTTCGAGCCTTTTACCTCGATCAGCCCGGAAGGATCGGCTTTAGTTCCGATGGGCTCGGCTGTAAAGTTATGGCTCTGGCGCAGGGAGTTCGAGAACTGACGGATTATTCGCGTCTTCTCGCCCGCCTTGACATGGATGGTTTTCATTTTTGCTGACCTTTTTTCTTTCAGGCCATTCTATACGAGAAGTGACAGGAGTGCAGGGAAAGTTTGCTGGTTTTTTGCGGGTCCAGAACCAACTCCGGTCCTTGAGCGCTGAATTTCCCGGAGGGGTCCGTGCCCAAGTGGGGAAGCTGACTGACCCTTGATTGGGCGATGTGCCTCACTGAGGGGGACATTTCCGACGCTGATGCAGCTTGCAATGCCGTCTGAAGCGAAAGGCGGTGGGTGCGCGCCGTACAACATGATGAACCGGATTGCACAGGGCACCGGGGTTGATTTCGACGATAGAGCCACCCCCGAGCGCCACCCCACAGTGAACGGGCGCGGGCCGAGGGTGGCTTGTCCCATGCCGTTTTGGTCAGCGCGCCGCCAAGGGAGCTGGCGGGGCTTGCTAGGATTCGGCATAGGCCTTGTTGCGTATCTCAACCTTCGTCGCCAGTTCGGCAAGGGTCTTTTCGGTAGTTTCCCAATCCATGCAGGCATCGGTTATGGATTGTCCGTAGTTCAGGGGTTTGCCCGGCACAAGGTTTTGCCTGCCGGCAACAAGATGACTTTCCGCCATCACGCCGATGATACGATTGTCGCCCTCGCCAATCTGTTTTCCGATGTCGGCGAGTACCGTGGGCTGGATCTCATGATCTTTGCCGGAATTGGCATGGCTGGCGTCGATCATAACCATCGGTCTCAGACCGGAGGCTTCCATTGATTTGCAGGCAGCGTCAACACTTTTTGCGTCATAGTTTGGCCCCTTGCCGCCGCGCAGGATTACGTGGCAATCCGAATTGCCTTTCGTGGAGGCGATTGCCGCTTTGCCGCCACTGGTGACGGCCAGGAAATGGTGGGGACTGGAGGCGGAACGAACGGCATCGATGGCGATTTGTATATCGCCACCGGTACCGTTTTTGAAACCAACAGCGCAGGAGGTGCCCGACGCCAGTTCGCGGTGGATCTGGCTTTCGGTGGTGCGCGCACCAATAGCGGCCCAACTGACGAGGTCGGCAAGATATTGCGGGGTGGTCATGTCCAGAAACTCGCAAGCCGCTGGCAGGCCCATATGATTGACGCTCAGCAACAGTTCCCGGGCAGTGCGCAGGCCCTGATCGATCTTGAAACTGCCATCCAGATCGGGATCGTTGATGAGCCCTTTCCAGCCTGTGGTGGTGCGGGGTTTTTCGAAGTAGACCCGCATGATAATTTCCAGTTGCCCCTGAAGCTCAGTGCGCAAGGCGACCAGCCGACCGGCATATTCGCTGGCGGATTTGGGGTCGTGGATGGAGCACGGGCCGACAATAACCAGCAAGCGGGGGTCAACGCCGGTGAGAATATCGTGCACAGCGGCGCGGCAACGGATGACCGTCTGGGTGGCGGCTTCGGAGCGGGGGTACTGTGCGTAAATCTCCGCAGGGGTGTCGATTTCGGTCAGGGCGGCGATCCGCAGGTCTGCAGTGGAGGGGGGCATTCTAGTCTGGTTCCTTTGATTCTTGCCAGACAGATGCGCCAGATAAAAAGCCGCCCGGTCTGGCGGCTTGTGGATTTCTTTTGCGTTCTGGTTGTCAGGTATTCAGATCAAACGCGGCCCACTCTGCGCCAGGTGCATGGAGTTTGCAAAATACCAAAAATAATATGCGGCGCTCATGTGGGTCATGGGAGCAGCTATAATGCAAAATACAGCGTCTGTCACCAACTCATATTTCTGCGCTCGAAAAGGTGAACGAGGCCGGTCTGGTTCTGTCGCCGGGGATGACCATATAGTGGCTTCAGCGTTGACTCCTCTTTGAAAGGAAGCTTCCTTCATGTCCATCAGACCGGTTAAGAACAGCAAGCTGGCCACTCCAACCATGGAAGGGGCCGGGGTGAAGCTGCACCGTGCCTTTGGTTTCCACCAGCCGCGCGAACTTGACCCTTTCCTGCTGTTTGATGATTTTCGCAACGAAAACCCTGCTGATTATGCGGCGGGTTTTCCCTGGCATCCGCACCGGGGAATCGAGACGATAACCTATGTGCTGGCCGGTTCGGTGGAGCACGGGGACAGTCTTGGAAACGCGGGAAAACTTGGCGCGGGCGATGTGCAATGGATGACGGCGGGTTCCGGCATCATGCATCAGGAAATGCCCCGGGGGGACGATACCGGACGCATGCACGGTTTTCAGTTGTGGGCCAATCTGCCCTCGTCACTCAAAATGACAACGCCCCGTTATCAGGATGTCGGACGGGCCGAAATTCCGGTTCTCGCAGAAGATGACGGTACGGTCATCCGGGTTGTGGTTGGTGAATATGGGGGGCGGCGAGGGCCTGTGGACGGGGTAGCCGCAGACCCGCAATATCTGGACATTTCGGTGCCCTCCGGGGTGCGCAGAACCTTCAAGGTCGACACTTCGCGCAATGCGTTTGCCTATGTGTTTGAGGGAGCCGGCGCTTTTGTGGACGCCTCCAGTCCGGTGGGCGTGCTCACTGAAAAGGAGCTTGACGGAAACGAAATTCACATCAGGGATATGTCGGGAGACCGCACGCTTGTCTATTTTGACACCGGCGACGAAATCGTTGTGCAGGCGGGGGAGGAAGGGGTGCGGTTTCTT
>DROE01000153.1 GCA_011322005.1 Devosia sp. | reverse complement strand
GGTGCGGGTCGGGGGTTTCCCGGTCGGCGGGGGTAGCCGGGTGATGGTGGGTTCGGCTGTCGGCTTCGGCGGCGGGCGAGGTCAGGCCGTTGGGCGGCGGATGCTTCCGCCATCCGCTCGCGGCGGTCTAACTGGCGGATGGGACGAACTTGCTGAAAATGCTCTCTGGCGCTCGCGATTCAGGCGGAAGCCGCTCATCCGTTGCACCGTTGGGCGGCGCGGGATCGTGAAGATAGGGCGTTCTTGTTGTCAACAAGGGCGCCCTGTTGTATAATAGGGTCGTGGGTATTTCCACCAAGTTGGGAGTTGGTAAAGAAATGAGTCGAACGATGCTTCAAACAGAAGAAATCAAGTCTGCCATTACATCGCTGCCTTTGCCGGAGCTGGTAGATTTCGGTGAGTGGTTCAGGCATTTTGAAGCGCAAGTGTGGGATGCGCAAATTGAAGCGGATATCAAGGCGGGCAAGCTGGACGGATTGGCAGAAGAAGCTCTCTCCGATTTCAAAGCCAACCGCTGCATCGAGTTATGAGACACTTCACCAGCCCACGATTCTGGAAGTGCTACGGTGAATTGCCGGCAGGCGTTCGCCGGCTGGCGGACAAGAACTTGCTGAAACGGGACCCGAGTCACCCCTCCCTCCACTTCAAGCGCATTGGACGTTTCTGGTCGGTCAGGGTGGGACTCGAGTATCGAGCTTTGGCTGTTGACGGTCCAGAAGGGGCCGTTTGGTTTTGGATAGGTACGCATGCAGAATACAACAAACTGCTGAGAATAGGCTGAAGCTGGCCTGCCCGACTGCGTGATTTCAGGCAGATTCTCTTTCTTCGTTGCAGGGCGTAGTCGGTGGTCACGCTGTTGAAGATCGGCGGTGGGTGAACTCGGGCTGTTCGTGCTGCCCGGTGGGGGCGCGGGTTTGGCCCGTGGGGGCAGGGGATCGGGTGTCCGGCGTCGGCTTGGGCGGCGGACGCTGGTGTTATGCAGCGCGGGTTTGTGATCTTGAGAGCAACGTGGAAGGGGGAAAAAGTGAGGTCAGGCATAAAGGCAGCAAACATTACTCAGGACGTTGCGTCCTTGCCACCGGAAGCTCAGAGACAGGTTATTGACTTTGTGTCCTTTCTGAAGACGCGCTACTCAGCCTGGCAGAGTATCAAGGCCATGCGTACCCCCTTGGCGGATGAGCCGTTTATCGGCATGTGGCGCGAGCGTGAAGACATGCGGGACAGTGCTGCCTGGGTACGCGACTTGCGCCGCCGGGAATGGGGGCGCAGCGAGTGAGCACCTTGACCATCGTGGACACTGATATTTTGATAGATGCTGCCCGGCAGGTCAGCGCGGTGGTGCACTGCCTGGACGAGATCGAACAAGGATCGGCGTTAGCGGTCAGTGTGGTCACCCAGATGGAGCTATTTGTCGGATGCCGCAATCAAGCGGAACTGCGGTATACGGAGCGTTTTCTGCAACGGTTTCACGTGCTCAAGCTCAACGAACCCATCTCCGATGCAGCGGTTGAGCTATTGCGCCGGTATCGCTTGAGTCACGGATTAGCCATACCGGATGCGTTGATTGCTGCGACAGCCATCGTGCTGGACCAACCGCTCATCTCGAAGAACCAACGGGATTACCGTTTCATCAGTCGGTTGCAGTTGTTGCCGTACCCCTGACCGGACATACTGAACCGATCCAATGCCGTACAACCCGGCGGGGGCGCAGGGTTGGTCCGTGGGGGCCAGGGTTCGGGGTGTCCGGCGTCGGCCCGCGTGGGCGGGCTGGGTGGGGCGCAGGGTTTCTCCCTGCGGGCGGGGGTTGGCGGGCAAAGGTGGAACCCGTGAAACGTACAGGATTTGTCGAACGACGAGGCCGCATCAAAGACCTGGACCGGTCATTCGATCTGGCATTTTGGCGTGAACAAACACCCCAGGCACGTTTTGACGCAGCCTGGGAATTGATCGTTCATGCGAGCAAGGTCAAAGGGGTAGATGTTCGTCAACTCCGACTTCAGCGATCTATTGAGACTTTTCAACGTGCATGGCGTTAGGTATTTGGTCATCGGTGGTTACGCTGTCATCCAGTACGCGGAACCCCGGTACACCAAAGACCTGGATATATGGATCAGCACAGATCTCGACAATGCTGAGGCAGTCTATGCTGCGCTGCGAGAGTTTGGAGCGCCGCTCGCAGGACTGACGCCAGCCGATTTCGCGGAGGAAGGTTATTTTTATCAAATGGGTGTGCCTCCAATGCGAGTTGATGTGCTGATGGGGATTCCTGGATTGGAGTTTGAGCACGCTTGGGAAAGGCGCGTAGAAGTGGACTTTGATGGATTGCCCGTACTGTTTATCTGCCGAGAGGATTTGATTGCAGCCAAGATCGCATCTGGTCGTCC
>DROE01000152.1 GCA_011322005.1 Devosia sp. | reverse complement strand
GGGCAAAATCAACAGCGCCCGAAGGGTTTGAAATAAAGCGCCCGTCTGATGGCAGATCGTTGCTCGAAAAAGTGAAAACCTTCCCTTGCTCACGATTTGCTTCATCTGAACACTTTCTTTCAAACAGAATTGCATGAGATTAATGAGTCCTGACCCTAATAATCAAACTGCACCATTTTGTTCATGATGAACGCACCCATGGACATCATGATGGTGGCAACTGCCAGGCTGATATATCCGGGAGTGGTGGTGAAAAGAGGCTCCAGATAGTTGGGAGTCACGACGCTGACCAGTGCCGCAACGATGAAGGGAAGCGATCCGATAATCAATGCCGAGGCCTTGGCTTCTGAAGACATGGCCTTGACCTTGGCCGCCATTTTCTTGCGGTCGCGCAATACCCGGGCCAGATTGCTCAGGGCCTCAGAGAGATTGCCGCCGGACTTTTGCTGCACGGAGATGACAACCACAAAAAAATTGACTTCCGAAATCGGCAGGCGCTCGTAGATCAGGCCCACCGCATCCTCCATGGAAGTGCCCATGGATTGCGCGTCGATAACACGGGCAAACTCGGACCTGACGGGTTCCTTGCCTTCTTTGGCCACCAGACGAATGCAATCGTTCAGGGGAAGGCCGGTTTTTACGCCGCGCACAATTGCTTCAACGGCGTTAGGCAGTTCTTCGAGAAATTTCTTCTGATATTTCTTGCGGCGACGGCCAATATACCAGTTGGGCAGCAGGTAGGCGATGGCAAGTGCAAACACGCCGGCGTACAAGGGGGCCAGGCCGAAAACAAACAGCAGAACAAAAGCAACTGCGCCCAGAATAACCGAATTTCGGATAAAGGCGCCCTTCTTTATCTGCATACCCGCCTGATAAAGCTTCAGTTGCAGGGGGATACGGGATTTCTTCTTTTTGGTAACACCGGCCTGATCCTTGACGACCTCCTCAACCGACCTTCGCCGGGCATCGCGAGAAGGCGCTGTTGTTCCCGAGCGCCTGCCCGCACCCACGCCGCTCATGGCCTTTATGCGTTTGTCGGCCCTGCCCGAACCAGCGAAAGAGGGCATGAAAGCCGCGCCAAGGGCTCCAATCACAACTACCACGAGAATGCCCAGCACTATCGGTGACATGATTTCTAACCCCCCACAGCCTGCTGTTCTTCGATGTTGGCGGCTTCGAGCGCTTCCACCAGAGCGGACTCCTCGTTGAAATAGCGCGCGCGTTCGGCCAGCTTGGGCTTGGTGATGCCGGTGGAGCGATGGCGGCCAATCAGGTTTCCGTTGGCGTCCTCTCCGGTAATGTCATACAGAAATATGTCCTGAGTAACGATAACCTCGCCTTCCATGCCCAGAACCTCGGTGACGTGCGTTATGCGGCGCGAACCGTCCCTGAGGCGGGCGGCCTGCACGATAACGTCTATGGAAGATACGATCATTTCGCGGATGGTGCGCGAGGGAAGGGAATAGCCGCCCATGGTGATCATGGATTCCATACGGGCCATGGCTTCACGAGGCGAGTTGGCGTGCAGGGTTCCCATGGAGCCGTCATGGCCGGTGTTCATGGCCTGCAGAAGATCGAAAGCCTCCGGTCCGCGCACCTCGCCAACGATTATGCGTTCAGGACGCATGCGCAGGCAGTTCTTGATAAGATCACGCATGGTGATCTGGCCCTCGCCCTCCAGGTTGGGGGGGCGGGTTTCAAGGCGTACAACGTGGGGTTGCTGCAATTGCAGTTCGGCGGAATCCTCACAGGTGATAACGCGCTCGTCTTCGTCGATAAAGGCCGTCATGCAGTTCAGAAGCGTGGTCTTTCCAGAACCCGTGCCCCCGGAAATCAGCACGTTGCCGCGCACCCGGCCAAGGATACGCAGCAATTCGGCTCCTTCGGGGGAAATCGAGCCGAACTTGACCAACTGCTCAAGGGTCAGTTTGTCCTTCTTGAACTTGCGAATAGTCAGGGCCGCGCCATCTATGGCCAGTGGGGGCGCAATAACGTTGACGCGGGAGCCATCCGGCAGGCGCGCGTCACAAATGGGCGAGCTCTCATCGACCCGCCGTCCCACTTCGGAAACAATACGCTGACACACATTCATCAAGTGGGCATCGTCACGAAAACGAATGTTGGTGTTTTTCACCCGCCCGTTCACCTCAATATAACATGTCTGGGCACCGTTCACCATGATGTCCGCGATGTCGTCACGCGCCAGCAGGGGTTCGAGAGGCCCGTAACCCAGCACATCATTGCAGATGTCGTCGAGCAGATCCTCCTGCTCGGATATGGACATGACGATGGCTTTAAGGGAGATGATTTCCGAGACAATATCGCGGATTTCTTCGCGGGCGGATTCTATTTCCATGGTCGCCAGCTGGCTCAGGTCGATGGAATCTATGAGGGCGTTGAACACCGCTGACTTGGTTTTGAAATATTCCTCGTCACGGGCGATCCCCTCTTCGGCATTGATGTCAAAAACATCGTCCCGGGCAACAGGCTTCGGCTGAGACGTTTCCCCGGCCGGGCTTGGCACAGCGGGGGGCGGTGCCGACCGCCCCGCGGAGGCCGGTTCCGCACTTGCGGGTTTGAGGGCGGCGTGGGTGGGGTTATTCGTGTTCCCGCCAAATGTCTTACGCTTTCCGAACATGAGCTATCCTGATTCTCATTCCCTGGCCCGGTTCCCCGGAGCTTTTGTCATTGGCCCGGCCCCTCAGGCGCGTTTGAGCATATTCATCAGCGAGGTCAGACCGATACCACGTGCCCGGGCTTCGCTTTCGGGCCGACTGCGGCCGGTCACCCGGTCCGAGATTTTGAGAAAGGCCTCATTGACCTTGTTTCCCGAGGACACTTCGGCGATCATCTGGCCGTTATTGGCCGCGGTTCCGAAAAGAGCGGCGTCGAAGAGAATCTCTCCAACAAGCGTGCACTCGATGGCGGAAGCAAATTCCGCCGATGCAATTTCAGGTCTTTTGGGCAATCCGACCCGGTTGAGCACCAGCAGCGGGTCCGGTTCGTTGGGGCGCATGGATTTGATGGTATCCACCATGGACTTGGCGTTGCGCAAATTGGCAAGGTCCGGCTCGGCCACGATCACTATCTCATCCAGCGTAGACAGGGTGCGGCGCACCCAGCCACACCAAAGATGGGGGATGTCCAATACAATCAGGGGAATTGTCGTCTGGACCAGTTCGATAATCTGTTCAAAATCGCCCTCGTCAAAATCATAAACCTGTTCGAGGGTCCCGGGGGCGGCGAGAAGGTTGATATTGCTCGCCGCCTTGGAAATCAGGCGGTCAAGCATCACCGTATCAAGCTTTTCCTTGGCAAAAACCGCATCGGCGATGCCATAGGGGGGATCCTGGTTGAAGTTCAGCCCCGCTGTGCCATAGGCCATGTCCATGTCGACAATCAGTACCTGCTGCTGCAACGACTGGGCGGCGGCCCAGGCGGAATTGTGGGCAATGGTGGAGGAGCCCGACCCCCCTTTTGCACTGACAAAACCGATGGTGCGTCCAATGGGTTCGGCGTCTTGTGACGCAAACAGTTCAACGATTGCGGAAACAAAGGTGTCAGCCTCAGTGGGCAGCACAATATATTCGGATACTCCGGTGCGGATGAGGTGGCGGTAAAGAACCACATCGTTGACATGTCCGAGCACAATAACCTTTGTGCCCGGATCACAAAATTCGGCGAGCTGCTCAAGAGCATCGGGGATTTGCTCGGGCGGCAGCGTTGTTTCAATCATCAACAGGTTGGGGGTTGGGTTGGCGCGATAGGTTTCGATGGCGCCTTCCAGACCACCATTGTGCGTGGTCAGAGCAACCTTGGCCATGCGCCGGTCACTCAGGGTGGATTCAACCAGTTGTGCGGTCTGCGATTTTTCGCAAAAAGCCTGCACGGTTATGCGCGGCAGCAGCCTGGTGCCCGAACTGGCCTGGGGTGCCTGCTCGCCCTGATTGCTCTTCAATTCACTCATCACTCAGTTCCTCATGCGCGCCATGTTTTCCCGCCTGGCGGGTCAAAAATCCCTTGGAGCTCCTGACCCTAGTCCAGAACAAAGCCAATCGAGCCGGCATACTGGCCCGAACCGGGGCCCTGTCCCACACCATAGAGTTTCTCCATATGCCCCAAAAAGATTGCTTCGGCGTCTCCAGAAAAGTTAACATTGTCAGTAGGAAGCCGGGCCATCCCGCCGGGCTGCGCCAGGTAGGGCGTCACCATTATCAGCAGTTCGGTCTGGGAGCGGACGAAATCGCGCGACCTGAACAGGGCACCAAGAATGGGCACATCACCTATTCCGGGAAGGGAGTTGAACTGCTGGCGCACCTTGTCTTCAATCAGACCGGCAATGGCCAGAGTTGCCCCCGCCTGCATCTGAACCGAGGTTTTGGCCTCGCGCTGACGGGTTGCAGGAATGGTGATGCCCCCGGCGTTAAAGCCGCCTTCGGTGGTCGGTTCTGAAACAGAGGTATCCACTTCAAGCCCGATAATACCGCTCGAATGCACGGTGGGCGTAAATTTCAACCGTATGCCGAACTCCTTGAATTCAAAGGTGATTACGCCGTTATCCACACCAACGGGAACAGGGAACTCCCCACCGGCGAGGAATTCGGCTTCCTGACCCGAAAGTGCGGTAAGTGTGGGTTCAGCCAGGGTTTTCAGGGCCCCGCGCCGCTCAAGCGCCCGCAATGTTGCATCAATGGAGACGCCCGCAGCGGAGAAGCCGGCGTTCATGGTTGAGCCGCTGATAACCCCCGAGGCGCCACCGAGCGGAGGTGCAGACAGAAGGCCGGTGGTGAGGTCGCCAAGGGAAAGGGAGGCGCTCAAATCAATACCCAGCTGTTTGACGGTCTCGCGGGCGACCTCGGCGACCGTCACCTTGAGCATCACCTGCTGGGCGCCGGAGATGGTGATGACATTGGCGACATTTTCTTCGCCCCCTGCAAACTGGGCGGCAATTGCCATGACCTTGTTTATGTCGTCGGTGGACTGGGCGCTGCCCGACAGGATTATGCGTTCGCCAAAGGTGTCCACCTTGATGCTGGAGGTGGGTACAATCCGGCGCAGGGCCGCGGAAAGCGTGGCAGCGTCGTTGACGATGGAAATCTCGATAACGGCAATCTGGCGACCTGCCGCATCAAGAAAAAAAACATTTGTTTCTCCAAGTGCGACCCCCTGAATAATGGCGCGTTTGCGCGTGCGCATGATGGCGCCGGCAACTGTGGGCTGGGAAACGATAACCTCGGACACTTCCCGGGGAAGGTCAACTATTACAGATTTGTTCAGACCAAGCTGAATGTTCTGTGTGCCGCCAACCGAGGATATTCTCAAGGATGACATGGAGGTCGCTGCGACCGGCTGGCTGAAAGCGAGCACCACTGCAAGCGACAGTAACATTGTCAGCACCCAGACACCTATCAGTTGCAGGGGCGCGTCGGTCTTGGAATATCGGCTCAATCCAGGCATGTTCAAATCTCACCCATTCACTGTAACGGCACTTCGCCGGAGGAATCTTCGCCAGAAGAATTTTGTGTGAGGGGGTTTGTTCCCCCCGAATAGGCGGGCGCGAGCAGCACCGGGCCGGTTACTGGCATTGTTATGGCCGGGGTCACGCTCGCGGCCACCTGCTCGATGGTGTTCGAGGTGATATCAGAGGAAGCCCCGAAACGTATCAGGCGGATGGTTTGGGCGTTCTGGCGCGGAAGCGATTCGTCGGCATCGGGTGAGAAATCGGCCACTGAGCGCAACACCAGAGAGAGTTCACCGGTCGCTGCTGCGCCGATTATGGTTTCGGACTGAGAGGGGTCCAGCTCAAGGGTGGCGATGGTCTGGTCCTCAAACATCTGGGCCTGGGGGTTGTCGGGATCGGGATTACCCGAGGTGGCTCCCACCTCACCCAAACGCTGACCAATGGCAAGCACCCGGACATTGGCCAGAATCGTTCTTGTGGCGGTTCCATTGCTGGCACGATAGGTCTGGACCACATCAACTC
>DROE01000151.1 GCA_011322005.1 Devosia sp. | reverse complement strand
TGAACTGGATTGTATCACCCACCTTTACTCCGAGTTGAGACTTGATGGTCTGGCGCAAGGAAACCAGTTGCGGGCCATCATAATCGGCAGGCCACCACTCCCCTTCAATTGCGGTTGTGGCAGGCGGCATCTCCCTGGCCCCGGTGAGGGGAATTTCCCCCGAGAGCAGAAACATCGCCTCTTCCCCCACATCCGTGAGCGTTGCAGCATCCACACCATTCACTTTGCTTACAGAACCGCTCAACATGGCACTTGATTGAAACTCAACTATGTTCTCATCCTGCTGGGAGAGCCGTTTCAGCGCCTCCACTTCGTCCGGGAACAGGTCAAGCGCCACAAAAGTGGGCGCATCACGACTGACCGCACCAAGCAGCTGACTTTGCAGATTGTTGTTCAGCAGAGCGATTACCAGCAGCATGGCAAGACCCATGCCGATGGAAACAATCACCACGGGAGCACTGGAGCCGGGGTGATAAATGTTGCGCAACGCATTTCTGACGCTGGCCAACGGAATGGGCGGGACTTTCCTGAGACCTTGCTGCAGCAGCCAGCCCGAACCCCGCAGCAACACAAAAGAGGCAATAACCCCAAGCGTATAATAGGCGACCAGGGACAAGCGGTTGGTGGTGAGCACCGCCAGCCAGAATATGCCCCCCCCCGCAATCAGTATCGGCACCACCACCTGCACTTTGAGCATGGTGCGCCAGTCCGTTTGTGGCATGGTTGCACCCAGAGAGCGAAACAGCAGTGCCGGACTGACTTTTTGCGCCCGCATCAAGGGCAGGTAGGAAAAGGCAAAACCGGCGAGAATGCCAAACCCCGCCGCCGTCAGCAGCGAGGGAAAATCGATCAGTGCTGGCAGGTTGATATTGATGGCATTGCCAACAAACGGCAGCAGAATAAGCGAAGCGATGGCGCCAAATGCCACCCCCAGAGCCACACCGACAAGCGTCAGCACACCAATCTGGGTCAGAAAATGCACCAGAATACGGGGTCCCGTGGCGCCCAGAGAACGCAGGGTAGCGATCGAGCGCTGCCTTTCGCTGATGTATGCGGAAACACCGTTGGAAACACCGACCCCGCCCACCAGCAACGAGGAAAGGCCCACGATCATCAAAAACCGGGAGAACAGATCGTAGAAATGCACCAGATCGCCTGCTGCTTCGCGGGGCGAGCGCACCTCCCACTCTTCGTCGTCGAAACGTTGGGCAATTGCCGCCGCCGCCTCTTCATAAGTCAGTTCATCCAGAATAATTTTATAGCGATAATGGGTAAGAAGGCCCGGCATCGGCGAGCGCAGCTCGCCTATTTTCTCCAGAGCCTTTGTGGGAATGAGCGTGGTCAGGCCCAGTTGAAAACCCCTGACCGCGCTGTCGGGTACCGAGATCAAGGTGCCCCGAATTTCAAATTCGGCTTGCCCGATGAAAAATCTCTCCCCCAGATCAAGGCCAAGCCGATCGAGCAAAACCGGGTCAACAATGGCCCCGTAAATGCCGTTTGTTTCCACCAGAAGAACATCTGGTTTCTGACCCGGCAGGAGTTGAGGACTTTTGACCTCGCCGCGAAGCGGATAGTTTTCGTCCACCGCCAAAAGGTCGAGAAAAACGGTGTTTTCCCCCGCTACACCGCGTGCGGTCGTATCAACCACATGAGTGATTTCGCCCAGAGATTGGAGAAAATCCAGTTCCTCGGCGTTCGCTGCCCGCTCCGATAGCGCCGCGCCAAGGTCACCCCCCATCATGGTGGTAGCGTCCCGCTCAACCGCCTGCACAAACCCCGCGCCCACCGACCCCACCGCCGCAATAACTCCCGTGCCCAGCGCCAGGCAGGCAATCAAGATGCCAAAACGGCGCATGTCTCCACGCAGATCGCTCAGGCCAACCCGCATCCAGCCGCCCAGGCGGTTCACACCTGCACCTCTTTTGTTTTTTCACTGAGCCGGCCCCTGTCCATGACTAGGGTTCGGTCCGCGCGTTCTGCCAACATCCGGTCGTGGGTAATCAGTACAACAGAGGTCTTTTGCTTGCGCGCCAGATTGAACATGAGTTCAATCACCATCGCTCCGGTATCCTGATCCAGGTTGCCGGTGGGCTCATCGGCCAGCAGCAAACGTGGTTTGCAGACCATAGCCCGGGCCAGACCAACACGTTGTTGTTCACCGCCGGACAAAGCGCTGGGAAGATGATTTAGCCTGTCTCCGAGGCCCACCTCCTCAAGCGCAGCGCTGGCGGCATCCCTGATCCGGGCAAACGACAGTCCCGTTTCAGCAATCTCCAGCGCCAGCGCCACATTCTCCAGCGCCGACATGGAGGTCACCAGATGAAAATTCTGAAACAGGATACCAAGATTTTTTCGCCGGAAAACAGCCAACTGATCTTCGTTGAGATCACCCAGGTTTTCTCCCGAAACGATGACATCGCCTTCGCTGGCCCGCTCAAGCCCCGCCAGCACCATCAGCAGTGAGGTCTTGCCGCTTCCTGAGGGGCCGACAATAGCCACAACTTCAGCCGGGTTCACAGTGAGATTTATGTCTTTGAGAATGTGCAACATTTTTGCGCCGCTCATCAATTGCAGATTGGCGTTGCTGGTCTGAATAAGAGGCATGGGCATCAATCAAAACTCTTGGCTTGAATTCCGGGGAACAGGTCTGAATGCTTTTTCAAAATCGATACAGGTGAGACAATACTCGAACAATAGCTACAAACAGGTCTAAGGTGAAAAAGTCAAAGTTTTCGCTTTAGTCCTACCTGATCGTTACCCAGCCAGTTGGGCCGGTTTAACCATCCGGGAGACAGAGTGCAATTTGCAGAGCAAGGACGGAGCACGCAGCACCCGGCATATCGCCCGCACTCAAAATCCCAGCCCGGATCAAACGCAAGCGAAAGCAACCCGGTTGCATTTCACCCCCCGATAGATAAGGCCGCGGCACGCGCTGACCACCTCCTTCTGCCGAGCCGCGGATTGTTCACCCAGATTCCGGAATCTTTCCGTTCTTCAATAAAATCAGCCGCCAGACAAAGAAAGAAGCATCAGAAAAGCTGGTATCCCGTATACTATTCGTTTACCCTTGGGGGTGG
>DROE01000150.1 GCA_011322005.1 Devosia sp. | reverse complement strand
CCAAAGGGCAGCGGAACCGGCAGGCTGGCGAGTTTCAGCAATTGCAGAAAACGCGCGCCAACACCGGGGCCATAAACCAGAGGCACCCGCAAAATGGTGTGGGCCATGTCGGCAGAGGCGTCACGCACATATTGTTCCGCCAGAAGTTTTGAGCGGCCATATTCGGTGCCGGGCGTGGTCGCGCTCTGGGCGTCAAGCCGACTGAGAGAGGGATCGAAAACAGCAATGGTGCTCACAAACAAGAACCGTTTTATGCCACGCTGCGCAGCCTGACGGACAAGAGATTTTGTTGCCTCGGCATTTACCTGCTCAAAGGCCGAATGCGCACTCTTTTCCTCGTTAAGCACATGGGCGCGTCCTGCCAGATGCACGACGGCCTGACAATTTTCAAGCGACTCGCTCCAGTCTGTGTGCGCCCCGATGTCACCGACGCCAATAGAGCGCTGACCCTGGAGGTGTTTCACGCGGCGGGTGGCGCAGTTCGCGGGCAGACCCCTTTTTGCCATCTCCGTGACCAGATGGTGCCCGATGAATCCGTCGGCTCCGGTAACCAGAGTACGAAAACTCAGGTCAGAATTGCTCAACACTCCCACCAGGCGGTTTCCCCGTTTGTTAAAGGACGAAACAAGACCCACATGTGCACTGTGGAGGATTTTGCGTCACCGATGAAAAAAAACGCAATTCACATCGCACCCATGGTATAGCGTGGGTGCGCAATATCGTCACCCACCTTGTGCCCGAGCGGCCCAAGAAAAACTGACGGTCAAATTGAAAAAAGCCAGGGCAAAAAATGGCAAGCGAGCGTCAGGACGTTCACAATTCGCAGGTCCCCAGAATCTGTCGCAGCTGCGAGGCCCGGCACCGGGGAATTTGCGGAGTGTTGAGTGAGCGCGAACTGCTCGAGCTCTCCCGTCATTCCCGACAGGTTGTCCACAAAGCCGGGGAAACAGTCATTGGAGACAGCGAAGAAATCAATTCCTATGCGTCAGTTATGCACGGCGTCATCAAACTGAGCAAGGTGCTCGAGGACGGGCGCCAACAGGTTGTGGGCCTGCAATTTGCTCCCGATTTTCTGGGTCGCCTTTTTGGCAAGCAGAGCACACTGAACACAGACGCTGCCTCAGATGTGGAACTTTGCCGCATGCCAAAGGCCGCAATCGAGCGTCTCGTCGCCACCAACCCGGCTCTGGAAGGTCTGCTTCTGGAACAGACATTGCGTGAACTGGACGAAGCCCGCGACTGGATGGTCACCCTGGGGCGCAAAACCGCGACCGAAAAAGTAGCCAGTTTTCTTTACCTGATCGCAACCCACAAGGACCCCGCTCACAATGAAAAGTCCATTTCATTCGAACTGCCCCTGACCAGGGCCGATATCGCCGATTTTCTGGGCCTTACAATAGAAACCGTTTCGCGCCAGTTCACCAATCTGAAAAGAAAGGGCGTTATCGAAATCGAGCACCACCGCCAGCTCTCGGTGCCAGATGTCAACCGGCTCAAGCGCTATTGTGGCTGACACGCCGGACGTGCCTTTACCGGCAAAAAGGTTTCACTCACCCAGAACAGCGTTCAAGAAATCCGTCTTGTAGGCAAGATGGCGGCGCAGGGCGACAAAGAATCCGCGAAGCAGATAGCCTATGGCATCCTGGGACAGTCTGGAATTGCCGCGGCCAAAGTCCATCAGTGCCTCACTGACCTCCAGAGCAACATCTCCGTCCTCCAGCTGTTCGAACTTGAGGCGGTCCACCGATTGCAAGGTTGACAGGTCTTTGTCCGCGAGATCTTGCAGAACAGGAAATAGCCGCCGCTGGTCAAACGTTGCCGAACGCTCCAGAAGAGGTTCGATGTCCCGGGCTACCTGAACGCATCGGAGGCGGTCGGGCTTGCTGCCCAACTGATCGGCAATGTCCTCCAGAGCCTGGCACAGGCTCAACTGATCTGCACGGATTTCCTCGAACTCCGTCAATAGGGACTTGGGTTCACCCAGCTCGCTTGCGGACATTGAATACCCCGCCTTAAATCCGGTTTTCTCCACTCCGGTCGGACTCAAAATAGCATTTGCCCACATGGGACAACTACGCGCCTTGATTTGTGTCAACGTCAGGCGGTAAATTTCTCGTTACGGAAAACCCGATGGGGATTCGATCCTCCTGTTCACCGGGTGGGCCTGCAGGATTTTCCGGGGCAGGGGTGCGAGGCGCCTATACGCAAGCAAGGGACGATCATGAAAAACATTGGTGGTACGCTCGTAGTCGGGCTGGGAACATTCATCACGGTGCTGCTCGCGGCATTTGCGCAAGACAGTGCCTTTCGGCTGCACATGTCGGTGGTGGCTCTGGTGCTGGGCATTGCCACGATTTACATGCTTCGCCAGGTCAGGTTTGGGCCTGTCCCGGAGGAAGATGAAAGCGGCTACATGGATGGCCCCATCAGGGTTGGCTCCATTCTGACCATGTTCTGGGGGATCGTGGGCTTCACCGTTGGCGTGTTCATCGCGTCCCAGATGGCCTGGCCCCAACTCAATTTTGAGCCGTTCCTCACCTTTGGCCGGGTGCGGCCATTGCATACCTCGGCCGTTGTTTTTGCTTTTGGCGGGACTGCCCTGATCACCACTTCCATGTATGTGGTTCAGCGCACCTCGCGCGCGCGGCTTTTCGGGGGGAGCCTGGCCTGGTTCGTTATGTGGGGCTACCAGCTTTTTATCGTTATGGCGGCCACGGGCTATCTCCTGGGCATCACCCAGTCCCGCGAGTATGCGGAACCTGAATGGTATGTGGATATCTGGCTCACAATCGTCTGGGTCGCTTATCTTGTTCTGTTTATGGGCACGCTGATGAAGCGCAAGGAACCCCACATCTATGTGGCCAACTGGTTTTATCTCGCTTTCATCGTCACCATTGCCATGCTTCATGTTGTCAACAATCTGGCAATGCCGGTGTCGTTCCTGGGGTCAAAGAGCTATTCGCTGTTTGCCGGTGTGCAGGACGCCCTCACCCAATGGTGGTACGGCCACAATGCAGTTGGATTCTTCCTGACGGCGGGTTTTTTGGGCATGATGTATTACTTCCTGCCCAAGCAGGCTGAGCGTCCGGTCTATTCCTACCGGTTGTCGATCATTCACTTCTGGGCACTGATATTTCTCTACATATGGGCCGGTCCCCATCACCTGCTCTATACTGCGCTGCCCGATTGGGCGCAGACCCTTGGCATGGTGTTTTCCATCATGTTGTGGATGCCCTCATGGGGCGGCATGATCAACGGCCTGATGACCCTTTCGGGGGCTTGGGACAAGATGCGTTCCGACCCGATTATCCGCATGATGGTGATTTCGGTGGCATTTTATGGCATGTCCACCTTTGAAGGTCCGGTCATGTCCATCAAGGCGGTGAACGGCCTTTCCCACTATACGGACTGGACCATCGGCCACGTACATTCAGGTGCCCTTGGCTGGGTAGGTATGATTTCCTTCGGAGCACTTTATTTCATGGTTCCGCGTCTGTGGAACCGCTCCGGGCTTTACTCCCAGCGCATGGTGAACTGGCATTTCTGGCTGGCAACCCTGGGCATAGTTGTTTACGCAGCCGTGATGTGGGTGTCGGGCATCACGCAAGGGCTGATGTGGCGCGAATATGACAGCCAGGGCTTCCTTGTTTACTCGTTTGCCGAAACAGTGGCGGCGATGAAGCCCTATTATGTTCTCCGGGTACTGGGCGGAACACTCTACCTCATCGGTGGCCTGATTATGGCCTACAATCTGACCATGACAATTCTCGGGCACAAGCGTGACGAACGCCCGATCCCCGGCAACATTGCCGCAAACGTGCAACCGGCTGAGTAAGGAGCAGTATTATGGGACTTATTGAAAAACATGGCGCCATAGAGCGTAACGCTTCTTTTCTCCTCATCGGCTCGCTGCTGGTTGTCTCCATTGGTGGCATCGTGGAAATCGCGCCGTTGTTCTACCTGGAAAACACCATCGAAAAAGTCGAGGGCATGCGCCCCTATACGCCGCTGGAACTGGCAGGAAGGGACATTTATATCCGGGAGGGTTGTTATACCTGCCACTCTCAGATGATCAGGCCTTTTCGCGACGAGGTGGAGCGCTTCGGACAGTATTCGCTTGCCGCCGAAAGCATGTATGACCACCCCTTCCAGTGGGGCTCCAAGCGCACCGGGCCGGATCTGGCGCGGGTGGGTGACCGCTATTCCAGTGCCTGGCACGTCCAGCATCTCACGGACCCGCGCTCGGTGGTGCCCGAATCCGTCATGCCCAGCTATGGATTTTTAGCCCGGGCAAAGCTTGATACGGATCTGACTTCACAGTCCCTGCAAGCCAACGCCGCGGTGGGTGTGCCCTATAGCGAAGAGATGATCGACAACGCTTTGGCTGATCTGATGGCCCAGGCGGACCCGGAGCTGGACGCCAGTGGTCTTGAGTCCCGCTACAACAATGTTCGTATCGAAGATTATGACGGCAACCCGCGTGAGTTGACGGAAATGGATGCGCTGGTCGCCTATCTGCAAATGCTGGGTACGCTGGTTGATTTTTCGACCTATGAACCCGAAGCCAATTACCGCTAGGAGGCGATGACCATGGAATATGAAGGTTTTCGGCAGTTCGCTGACAGTTGGGGACTGTTGTATCTGTTTGTCGTTTTCTTGGGGGTCATTGTGATGGTTTTCCTGCCCGGGGCAAAGAAGAAGGCCCATGACGCTGCAAACATTCCGCTGCGCGACGAAACTCCGCTTGATGGGGGGCCAAAATAATGTCTG
>DROE01000149.1 GCA_011322005.1 Devosia sp. | reverse complement strand
TTTCCAATGGGGGACCAAACTGTGTTGTGCTGAACATCCCACATTCGGAATTCCTTCGTATTTACCTGCGCTGCATTGAAAATCGCCTCGAAGAAGAGCGCTGCAAGCCTTGAAGACAGGTCGTGCCCATATCTGAAATCATCTCTTCTTTCGAAGCCAACCCACCCGTTGCTTTTGTCGAATGCCTTGACGAGGTCTTTAATGAATTCATTAGCCTCCCTTGCATGCCAAGTTGGGTTGTATGGGCTGAATAAATCTTCATACTTCTTCAGGTCTCCCAATTGTTCATAAGCTTTCTCTGCCGTTTCAAGAATGTGGTGGATACCACGGGCATCCCAATTTACCCGCCCCTTGGACGTTAGCCCCCGAACATACTCGCGCGCGATACCGAAATACACTCGCCAAGTGTCGGTGTCCCAACTGCGAGCATACGGATAGTCCAAGTCAAGCGGCGCTTCCAATCCCGAATCGAAGGCTTCAAATAAATACCAATTTCCAAAAATGGATCGTGTAATGGGCTTTGTATTACCTATGAAACCTTGGCCCAACCACTCGTTTTCGACAAATAATGCTGACCCCGGTTTGCTGATCATGGCTATCACAGTACGCTTCACCATAAGCTGAATTGGTGCATCGTACCTTTCTAGTTTGACTGCTACTTCCACCATATGGGCAGGAAAAGAAGGTATCTCTATAGCGACAGCGTCGCAGAACCGAGTATCGGACAAGAGCGAGTTAAGGAAGTGAGCGTGCGTTTGCAACGTCGACATTTTGACCGGTTTGTCTTCCTCGAAGCGGTAACGTTTCATACGTGGTGTGTGGCGGATCAGTCTGGGAGCTTCACGCATGATCTCGCGGGCCAATGCCAGCATCTCTTCTTTACTCCCATTCGCGATATGAAGATATGTCTGCTGAAAGAAGTGTTTAGCGGTAAACCTAGAAAACCGGGGCGGCCTGATGAAGCAAATCTTCATCCAGTAGAAGATCAATAACGCAATTGCCGCCGTGATGAGATAGTTGATCGTATTTGGACTGAGGAAATTCGGAACTCGAACTCCGTAGAGAATAAAGGCTTCGATTGCGAACGTAATGACGGCGGAAACTAGAAGCGTGCCAAAGAATAGTGGCCGGAAGGGAATGATTGCCGTCGCCTGCCTGAGTTGAAACCTCGGACTGGTGAGAGTGAAAACCGCTACAGAAAACGCGAGAATGCCTAGAAAGCCGCTGATATCAAGCAAGGGGCTGTAGTCATCGCGCGCGAAAACAACCAAGCTCTGATCCCACCAATGAGAGAAACTCATCCAAGAGTTACCAACCCAACTGACTAGCCCATCCCACAATGCTTGTACCTCCCACGCCGCTGGCCTCTAAGTCAACTTACCCGGTTTTCCTGTCGGCTTCTACGCAGAAGGTACTTATGCTGCTGACCTGACGTATCCCAGGATCATGTCCGCTTTGCGCCAGCATCGGCTGTTGTTCGGGCTTTACACGAATGGCAGGTCAGGGCCGAAACTACAAATCAATGCACCCTACGTACATAGGCACCCTGTTATTACGAATACGCTATAATATCCCTATGACCAAAAAACGTTCCCGTTTCCGGCGCGCCAAGGCATCCGCCTTGGACTTGACCGACCGTGATATTGAAATCTTACTTGCCCTGGAGAAGCATCGGTTTTTGACGACGGATCACCTCATGGCGCTCACGCAATCGGTCAGCAAGCAGGGGATGAACAAGCGGTTGCGGCGGCTTTATGATGCGAAGTATCTCGACCGGCCAAGGGCGCAGATGCATGCAATGGCTTATGCCGACAAGCGCCCGATGATCTATGCGTTGGGCAATGCCGGGGCGGAGCTTCTTTCCAACCGGTTTCAGATGCGTCTGCCTGACATTTACTGGACGGAAAAGAACCGCCGGGTGAAGGAAAAGTTTGTCGAGCACACGCTTGGCGTGGCGGATTTCATGGTGGCCATGGAAATTGCTTGCAAGGAAGCGGGGAACATCCGCATGATTTCCCGTGAGGACATTCTGGCCAGCGCGCCCGAGGCCACGCGCCGCAAGCGTCATCCGTTTCGCTGGCTGACGCGGGTGCACTGGAATAACGAATGGGTCGAGATTTCGATTGTGCCGGACGCGGTGTTTGGCCTGCATTATACGGACAAACCGGAAGGCAAGAACAAGGCCTATTTCTTTGTCGAGATCGACCGGGGCACCATGCCGATACTGCGTCGCGACATCAGCCAGTCAAGCTTTGCGCGCAAGCTGCATTCCTATTCCGACACGTTTGAACGCAAACTACATACCGAGCTGTTCGGCATCAGGAATTTCCGGGTGCTGACGGTGACAACATCGGCGGAGCGTATCGGGACAATGCAGGCTGCGTTTAAAGCCGAAATCGCCAGCAAGGCCCCGGTGGGGATGTTTTTGTTTGCTGAAAAAGCCAGTGAAAAAGTGTTGAAATGGAAAAATGCCGACGGTCGCGGTCAGGATTTAGCTTAATGTCGCGCGAGATATATTCCGCGACAAATTGGCAGTTCTGTCAAGGCACCCTTTTTAATACTAGTGGCATTGCCCTTCAAAGTGATTGGTGATTTGACGCCCCTCGCTTTTTACTGTTCGCCACCCACAAACTGCCGCCAGAAATCTTTGTTTTCTTCGGAAGAGACTTCAACTATTTCACTTCGAATAAACGCCGCATTCTTGGAAAGGTCTACAAGAAAACTCCGCACTTGGGATTGGTGTGTTTCAAGAATCCGTGAGCTCATATCCGACTTTGGCCCGGCTAACAATGTGCCGCTGGACCAGAGTAAGCTTGGATAAACACTACCAATTGAACGACCATCTTTTCCAATTTCACTTGTTTCGTTCACCCAAATTTGAAAGCTAACGTAGACTGAACAACTTCTCTCACTTGTTGAAAAGCCAATTGCTGTAACTTCAATCTTTGGATCATATCGCCCGGAATCTGCTATTTCCGCACCACTACGGATCAGTTCTAACTCCACGACATCTTTTGAACGATTTGAAGAAAGCCAGCACCCTCCTGACACTTGGTCGGAAAGCGAAACACTAAACACACGTGTTTTATCAATGAAAAGCCAAGCTGGATTGATTCCGATAACCCCATCAATTTCTGCCTTCAAATGCGTCGGCGACATCAGCAAGCTCACACAAAAAGCAACACAGAGTGGCACTTTTCGATCAATATTCATTTGCTTTCCAACCTTCTTTGGTCAAGTTTCCCAATAGCAACTCACGATTATCGTAGGGTAGAGGCCGCGAGATTACAAACCCCTGCCCTATTCCAAGAAATCCGGCTCCTCTGGCACTTCCCTTGGCGGCGGATCAGGCAGCTTTCTTGCCGCCGTTTCCAACGGCCTCAGGTAAGGGTTTTCTTCTTCAACCCGTTTCAAATATTCACCAAGAACGCTTTGGCTGATATGTTCATCCGGCGCGTCAAGGGCGCGGAATTTCAGACAGACGCGCCCACCGATGCTGATGACGCCGTATTGGGTTGGCAGGCTTGCGAGTTCATCGGCCAACACGAAGACCTGTTCGTCAATTGACCATGTGCCGCCAGGGCGATCCTCCAGCGTTGGCATCAGAGTTTCAGCGCGGGTTTCGGCACTGGCTGTGCCCTGCGCATGGGTATCAAGCGAGGTGGCGGAGCTTGATTGCACCTGTCCAAGTTGGGTTGGCGAGGTCAATAGGCCTGCATCCGGCGTCAGGCTAATGGCCGAGCCAGAGATGTCATTCTGCCCACTTCCCTTCACTGTCGACGTCGACTGCGACCGGCTTTCCAGATGGCCGATTGTGTAGCCAACCACGGTCGGTTTGGTCAGGACGTCCTTGATGCGGTTGGGGTCTATCGCGCCGCCACGATACAGAAGCTGCACCAGGTATTTGGCGTCCTCAGGTTCCTTGATCGAGAACACCGCCTTGATTTCCGCCTCGTTGATCACGGTGGAAAACACCCGCTCGCCCGCATCCCTGAGCTGGCCGAGGTTTTGATGCGCCAGCGCCAGATGCAGACCGTATTTGCGACATTCCTCAAAGATTTCCGCAAGGTTGCTGCCGGACAGAAAGCGGTGCGCTTCATCGAGATAGAGGAAATATGGTTTGGTATTGGCGCGCAGTTTTGACTGGCTGAACAGGCTGGAAATCAGCAGCAGGCCAAAGAGCTGGGCGCTGCCTGCGTCAAAGATTTCCGTGTCGCGCAGATTGAACAGCAGGATTTCGCCCGCATCCATTGAGGCGCGCAGGTCGATGGTGGCGTCAACTTGTGAGAACACCGCGCCGATGATCGGATTGCCCATCAGGGTAAACAGCCGCCGCGCCACGCTGGAGACGTATTCGGTGAACTCATTTGTCTTGTAGCGCGCCAGAATTTGCCATTGCTCGCGCGCCAGCCGGCTCGTGAGCCCCTTGATCAGATGTTCCACATCGGGGCGGTATTTGGTGTTCAGAAACAGCGGATAATCCGCCAGGGTCAGGCCGTTTTCGGCAAGCGTTATGAGCAGCAGTACCAGCACTTCGTGGGTGCGTGGCTGGTGGCGCAGATCGTCCTCGCTAAACAGCCGCCCAATGGCATCGGCCACCCGTGTGGCGGTGGCGTGCGCGTGCAGCTTGTCCTCCACGGCCAGAGGGTTAAAGGCGACCACCCGCCTGCCCTCGCCGATCTTGAAGTAGCGCACCTTGCGATGCTTGGCGAGGCGCGGATTGTTGGTAAGCCAGGCCAGCACGTCCTCGCATTGGGTACCGTGGGGATCAATCAAACACAGTCCGCGCCCTTCGCGAATATCCTGCTGGATAAGCGTGCGCATGAATCGGCTTTTGCCCGAGCCGTTGGAGCCGATGATATGCATATGGCGCTGGCGGGATTTCTCGGGGGCGATGATATCGGCATTCTCTATTGTCTCCCCTAACCCATTCAAAACATCCTCGGGCAAGGTGCCCAGCACCAGGTCTTTCTGGAATTTCTGCAAAGCCCGCGCACGTGGTATACTCGGCATTACCCCCTCGCCTTTCCGGCCACGAAGGAGCCCGAGCATTGCTTTGGTTCTGAGTGTTCAGAAACGAGAGGAACCCCAAAATGACTGATCTTTTGTGCCGCCCCAATCGGCGCGGCAAAGCGCGCCTGTTGATGCTGATGCAATTCGCCGGTGACTGGAATTATGAGCTCGACGACGTGGAAACGGTGATTGAAACCGTGGAAAACGGCGACGATTTTGCCAAGCTGTTCCGCGACGTGATCTGCCATGACCAGCGCAAAGCCGCCTGGGTGCACCACCCCAATGCGCGCGCGATCCTGCGCCGCAAGCTGGAAAATTGCCAGGCCGCCTATGACGCGTATCTGCGCTCTGCAGACGACCGCGAAGAGGCGTGCCTGGACTATCTGGCAGAGGCGTTGAAGCGCTTCAAAGCGCAAACGCGGCTGTAATACCGCGCCAAAGAACCCGTGCTCCGGCGCGGGTTTTTTCATACCCCGGTCGCGCGCGTTTCCAAAAGCTCAATCGCTTCCAGCTTTTCCGCGTCACTCAGATCAGGGCTGGCCTTGATACGCGCAATCGCCCCGTCAAGCTCGGCATTCTGCGCCTTGCGCGCCTTGATCGAAGTCAGGATTTCATCGGCCATTTTCTCAGCCTCGCCCCGCACGTCGGGAAGCGCCAGCGGCGCCTCAATCTCGTTGACCACCCGCGAAGCATGGCCCTGCACCACCACGGAATTGCGCCGCGTGGTGTATTGCACCGAGGCGTAAAAGCTGAAGAAGCCGTAATCCAATATGCGTTTCTCGACCGATTTTCCGTAAAGCACCGGGATGTAATAAAGCACACCCTCCGGCGCGTCATGGTCAGTGAATAAGTCGGCCTTGCTGTTGGTCGCCTCCACCCCGGTTGAATGGATGCAGACCCCGCGCGAAGTGATCTCCTCAAGGTCTCCAGAATTTTGACCAACCAGCCGGTAAATATCCATATAGGCCTGATCCGGCAATTCCAGTTTCCATGCGATCAGGATTTCCCCGTCATGCAAACGCGCCTCAAAATCATGCACCACGGGCGC
>DROE01000148.1 GCA_011322005.1 Devosia sp. | reverse complement strand
AGCGTGGCTTCCGTGCCCGCCAACTCGTCCTCCGGTTCGCTTCGTCCGGTCGGTTCAACCTTGGAAACATCGGATTTTCCGGGACCGGCCATCAGTTGCCCTTACCCGCCTGTGCGCTGGATTTGACAGACGCGCGGGGACTTCCTTTCCCGGCCGGGCGCCTGGGGGTTTTTGCCTTGGCGGCCGTTGAACCGTTCGCCTTCGCGGCGACGGGATTGGAGGTGGAAGGTTTGGCGGCCCTGGACTTTGCGGCAGAAGGCTTGGCCGCCCCGGACTTGGCCGCTGATTTCGGCCGGGTTCTGCCTTTTTTGCTTGAAGCGGTTTTTCCGGGAGCCGTTTTTGCCTTGGCGGCGGATGCACTGCTTTGCTGTGCTCGCGCCTTTTGCGCGTTGGCCGCCTTGGTTACAGCGGCGGTGATGCTGGCTTTGGCCGCGGCGCCATTGTCTTCAAGGGATTTGCCCATTCCAGCAGCTGCGCGGATTTCATCAACCACACTTTCAGACTTGGGGTCCGAGGGGACAATCTTGCCGCTGGGCACCACCTTGCCATCCTCGGTGATGGAGTTGAACTCTTTTTCGATACTGTTCCTGGTTTCGTTCAGCGGCGCGGATATGGATTTCTTGATATCCCGGATTTCATCTGCGGCGGTAATCTTGTTGAACTCCGATTTGAACTCGTTGCCCATGCGGCGCACAGAGCCGATAACCTTGCCAATCTGGCGCAGCATGGCAGGAAGGTCGCGCGGCCCCACAACAATCAGCGCCACCGCTGCGACCAGCATCATCTCGGTCCAGCCAATACTCAACATCGCAGTGCGCCCTCACTTAAGCGTTGATATTTTCGGGCGTGAGAAACCTGCCGGCACCGACGCCCGGCCACACTCAGGCGTCTGTACTTTTCTCGGCGCTCTCGGACTTCACTGCGTCCGCGGGTTTTTCTTCAACGGCCTTGCCATCGTCAGTCATTCCGCGTTGAAACGCTTTGATTCCGGACGCCACCTCACCCATCATGCCGGCGATTTTTCCGCGTCCGAACAACAGCAGAATTGCTACCACGATTATGAGGATACCCCAGGGTCCTGGATTCATTTTTTTTCTCCGTTTGCCAGCCCAGTTGTTCAGGCAGGCTTTTGTGCTGCATAGATATGGCTAATCCACGCCAAAAACAAGCACATGCTCAGGATTGAGGGTCAGGAATATGTCGTTTCCGGGTTGTAAACGCGAATTTGAACCGCGCCGGATGCGCACCGGGTTGTCTACACCCTGCACCATCACCTCATATATATCCACACCTAGCGTCTCCCGTTTGAATAAAATCCTCGCTGGCACACCCCCGCTCTCTGTCTTTATATTCAGTGCACCGACCGGTCTTAACCCTATGATGACTTTCTCTCCGTCGCTTCGCCCTGAAACGGGAACGACCCCCAGAGGCGTTTCCGCAACACCATCCTTCACCACTGTCCTGATTTCTGTCAGAGGCGAGAAAAAGCGGGCAATATCTATGTCGGCCGGCGCATCATAAATTGCTGAACTGGTGTCAATTTGCGCCACCCTGCCCTCGCGAAGCAGCGCAATCCTGTCCCCCAGGATCATGGCCTCCTCGGGATCATGGGTAACAATGATGGTGGTGGCCCGCGTCTCCCTTAATATTGCAAGGGTTTCAGCCCGGACACTTTCACGCAGCCTGGCGTCCAGACTGGAAAACGGCTCGTCCAGCATCAGTATCCCCGGGCGCGGTGCGAATGCCCGCGCCAGCGCCAGCCTTTGTTGCTGGCCACCCGAAAGCATGTGGGGGAAGTCCTGTTCGCGCTCTCCAAGTCCCACCCGGGCCAGCGAAGCTTTGGCCTGCGCGCGCGCCTCGGCGCGGCCGAGCCGGTCGAGACCAAAACTGACATTCTGAAGCACATTCATGTGGGGAAAGAGCGCAAAATCCTGAAACATCATGCCGATACCCCGTTGCTGGGGTGCCAGATTGACAATCGGGGAGGAAACTACCTTGTCATTGACATAAATCTCTCCCCTGTGGACAGGTTGAATACCCGCCGCGGCTCTTAACACGGTTGACTTTCCCGAACCGGACTCCCCAAGAAGGCAGACAATTTCTCCGGGCGAAACACTCAGGTCCAGCCCGCGCAAGACTTCACGACCGCCGATCCGCACACCCACCCCATCAAAGCGCAGCGCCGCCGCGAAGCTGACACCGGCCGTGCCCCGCGGACCCCAGAGGGGCTGGGATGGTGCTTTCTCGGTGGTATCGTCACTCATGTCCGGTGCGCCATGCGGTATTCACAAAGAATATTACCTCCCCGCGCTCCGCGAAAATGCGGCCAGAACCTCCGGGTCATCGTCCTCAAGCGCTTCTTCGTCTTCGCGCAGCTCTCCGTCATGGGGAAGCGGAATTTGCATGTCCGCGGGCAACCGGCTCGACAACAATCCCGAGCCTTTCAACTCTTCCATACCGGGCAGATCACCAAGGTTTTCCAGGCCGAAATGATCCAGAAACCCCTCCGTTGTACCATAAGTCACCGGACGCCCCGGCGTGCGCCTTCGTCCGCGCATGCGCACCCAGCCCGCTTCCATGAGCAGGTCGAGCGTGCCCCGCCCCGCCGCCACGCCCCGAACTTCTTCAATTTCAGCTCTGGTGACGGGCTGGTGATAGGCGATTATCGCCAGTGTTTCGAGCGCAGCACGAGACATTGTGCGGGTCTCGGTCTGCTCACGGCGCAACAAGAACCCCAGGTCTCCGGCGGTACGGAATGCCCACTTGTCACCCCGGCGCACCAGATTGACACCGCGGCCGGAATAGATGCGTTGCAATTCGACAAGAAGGGTTTCGACCTCAGCACCTTCAGTAAGATAAGGCACCAGTTCAGCATGCGACAAAGGCTCCTGCGAAGCAAAGAGCAAAGCTTCGATCACCCGCAGATTGCGCGCCTTTGCACCCCCTCCGGCACCCGCCTCATCCTCGGGGTTGTCGAATTGGGGCTGGTCCAGACTGTCTTGGCCGGTTAACTGGTTCATGCTTCTTCACAATATTGCCCACAGGGCTCAACTGCCCCTTGTGTCTGATTTTCTGCGCCGTATCAACAAGGGGCCGAATGTAAGCGTCTGCCGCATTTCAATCTGCCCCTCACGAACCAGTTCCAGAGAGGCGCTGAAACTGGATGCGAGCACCGTCGCCCGGTATTCGGGCTCTACCATGTACTGAGCGAGATAGGTGTCAAACGCCGCCCATTCACTCCCCTCGCCGATCAACCGCTCAAGTATGCTGCGCGCTTCCTTGAGTGACCACACGTTTCGCGCTTCGGGCACGTAATCGGTGGCGATACCACGTTCCCGCATTCCCGTATAGGCCTTTAGAACGGCAAACAGGTCCACCTGCCACACCTGGTGCCGTGCCACATCCACCGGTTCCGGGTCGCCCCGGCCAAAGACCTGCAACCCGAACCGCGGACGGTTCATCAAACGCTCGGACGCCCTGCGCATGGCTTCGAGCCGTTTGAGGCGGAACTGCAGAAGCGCCGCCATCATTTCGCCGCTCGGCTCTTCGTCACCTGGGCTCTGGGGCACCATCAGACGGCTTTTCAGATAGGCAAGCCAGGCCGCCATCACCAGATAGTCAGCGGCGATTTCTATACGCTTTTCACGAACCCTTTCGATAAAATCAAGATATTGCTCAGCCAGGGCCAGCACGGAAATGTTGGCCAGGTCCAGTTTCTGACGACGCGCCAGTTCGAGAAGCAGGTCCAGGGGGCCTTCAAACCCCTCGACATCCACATAGAGAATTTCAGCCGCGGCCCCGTCTGGCCGCTCCGGCAGTTCCATCCCCTGGGTGCGGTTGCCTTGTGCAAACCAGTCTTGCTCGGGTACACTCATGGGCGGGCCGGCTTTGTGTTTGAATGCTTGAAATCCAAGCATCACCCCTCGCCGCCCGGGCGTCAAGGCACACCCGCCCGAACTCCCCAGAAAGCGGTGTTTTGCGCCAGTTCCCGGCTAGTTGTTACGCGGAAAACAATCCCCGCCAGCATCCTGAATGGCGTCGCAGACAGAACTGGCCTCGGCCAGCGTGGCGGTGGGCAGCAGCACTCTGTAGAACACGCCCCGATCACCCAGGTCCACCCGGCGGACTTCAAGACGACCGCCCCGGAGCGCAGAAGCATAGCGCGACTGCATGTTGGCCGCAGTTTCCTCGGCAACCCCCTGATCACGCAGCGAAGCCATCTGAACAAAGTTTGTTGCATTGACAACGGGCTGCAATGTTTGTTGCGGCGCCACGGGCTGGGTGGTTGCCGGTATGTTGGCCGGAGGCGGCGCCACAGCCTCCGATGCAAGCGAGGCGATCAGATCAACCGTGCCCGGACCACTCGAACTTTGCGTATTGGAGCGTGGCACACTGGTCACCCCAAGGCGGCTCTGGCGTTCAAGATCGGTGAGCCGCGCTTCGGGAATGGGAGCAGCGGAGCCATCGCCACCCGATGCCAAAGTGGTTGCGCCACCTGTCAGGTCGGGACTGGAGGGCAGAGCAGCAACCGTTGTCCCGGCCAGTTCGGTATTGACAGCCCCCGCCGGAAGTTCCGGCAGATTTGGTTGCGCAACAGGCAGCACTTCACTGCCCGCCACCGCGTCATCACCACTGATGATCGTCCCATCGGGCCGCACGGTGACCGTGCGCACGCGCCGGTTGGCCAATCCCGCCTCGGTGTTGTTAGAGGTAATGACCTGGCGAACCTCATTTCCGGTCGCGCCCTCGGTTTGATCGCGCGAGACCAGCCGCTGCTCGGACTCTGGCACCGAATTGCCATCAATGCCGCTAAAGACAGCAGACAATCCGTCCCCTTCCGTCTGGGGCGTGCTGGGTGTTTCCTTGGTGGGAGAGCCCTCGGCCAGCAAAAACGGTGCCTCAGCATCCGTTCCGCCCGAATTCAGCATGAAATAACCCGCAATAGCGCCGCTTACCAGCACCAGAGCCGCAGTGGCCGGCACCAGATAGCGTTTGATCGCGGAGGGTTTTCGGGGCTCATATGCCGCCCCGCCAAGCAATGACTCTTCAGGTTTGGCGTGTGCGGGCGCGCTGACCGCTTCGGGACCTGTTGCATCATCCGGCAGCGAAGCCACGCCGGGCGAGGCCGCGCTCATGGCCTGCAAAATGGCAGCTTCGGCAGTGTCAACATTGTTTCCCGGTGGCGCTGACTGAGTTCCGGGCGAGGCAATGGACGCCGCCTGGGGCTGGGCACTGACATTCTGTGAGACCGGTGGAGCCGGGGCGCGTGAGGGATTTTCCACGGCATTCTGTGCCGAAGAGTCCTGCGGAAAGTCCACATGCACGGCATTGCCGATCAGGCTCTCAATTTCATCAAGCGCATCGGGCTTGTGCGCCCCCCCTTGAGAAGCCGGTGCAGGCGCAGGAAACGAAGGGGCGGGTTCAGTGGGCTTGCCGCCCATGCCAAAAACCGGCGGAACCCTGAAATCATCCCCGGCATCGCGGGCTTCGGCCTCTGCCTGCAAACTGCCCGTCTGTGCTGTGCGTGCAGGAGGTTCAGGGGCGGAAACCTTCTGTGGCGCCGGTTGGGACTGGGCGCGAATAAGGTCCGCAATCGGATCGTTCAACGGCTCGGCCTGGGCGGCCGCGCCAAACGCCGGGGGGGCTGAGGCAGGCGCTGCCTGCCCGGGAGGCATTTCTGGCGCTTGCGCCGGAGTTTCAGGCACCATTTCTCCCCCCGGCGCAGGGTTTGGCGCTGGCGCTGAGGCAGGCTTCGAACTCTGCCCGGCCCCGCCCAGTTCGAACTTGAAGGCAGACTTGGCCCCTCCGGCATCCCCGCCAGTCCCTGCGGAACCTTGCGGTGCCGCGCCGGCAAACGGTACGGGCGAACTGGGCGCGCGCTGAACTGCCCCGCCAGGTGCGTGAGGCGTAGTGTTTGGCGCGCCCCCAAATGCCTGTTGGGCGGGCGAAAAAGAAGGTGCCGGGGATTGAGCGGCAGCCGGGGCTGGCTGAACCGGGCTGCGCACGGGCGTCGGGACCTCCGTAGCCTGCCCGGCACCGGCAGCGTTGGCCGGGGTGCGCTGCGCCCCGCCATTGTTCAGGCTTGCGGCGCCCACGGATTTTTCTTTCGCGCCAGCGGCCATCATCCGGGCCATTTCCTCAATAAGATCATCGGCTTCGCCGACTTCGCCGGACGGGCTCGACGGTTTTGCCGTATCCATAACCCGGTCCTCCTTGTTCTAGGTGTCCGTAAATTTAAGACAATGCTTATGTTTAGCGGACAAACAGCACACCAATGTGCCTGAATTATGAAAGTTCACGCGGCGCGGAAACACCAAGCAGCCCCAACCCAAGACCTAAAACCTGACGCACACCGGAAACCATCGCGAGTCGGGCCAGAGTCAGTTTCAGGTCATTGTCGTTAACAAAGCGTAACCGCGGCTCGCTTTTGCCCTTGGCCCAGAAAGCATGGAAGGCCCCGGCCAGATCGTAGAGATAAAACGCAACCCTGTGCGGCTCGTGGGCGCGGGCGGCGGATGCCACCAGACGTGGCCATTGCGCCAGCATCTGCAAAAGTTCCAGCTCCGCTTCGCTGCAAAGCAGTGCAAGATCGGCATCATTCAGCAAGCCGTCGCTAAACTCCACTTCCGGCATGTCGCGCGCGGCAATTCTGGCAACCGAACAGGCCCTTGCGTGGGCGTACTGCACGTAGAATACCGGATTGTCGCGGGTTTGCTCCTTCACCTTGGCAAAATCAAAGTCCATCGTGGCTTCGTTGCGCCGGAACAGCAGCATGAAACGCACCGCGTCCCGCCCCACTTCGCCAACAACATCGGCAACCGTCACCAATTCGCCGGAACGTTTGGACATTTTGACCGGTTTGCCATCGCGCAGCAAGCGCACGATCTGGCAGATTTTGACATCTATCGCCGCCTTTCCGGCCGAAACCGCCTTCACCGCCGCCTGCAAACGTTTGGTGTAGCCTGAATGGTCGGCTCCAAGCACGATGATCTGATCGTTGAACCCGCGCAGAAATTTGTCCCGGTGATAGGCAATATCGGCGGCAAAATAGGTGTAGGAACCATCCGACTTTATCAGCGGTCGGTCGGTATCGTCACCAAAATCCTTCGCCCGGAACAGGGTTTGCTCGCGATCCTCCCAATCCTCGGGCGCTTTGCCCTTTGGCGCTTCCAGCCGCCCCTCATAGACCAGGCCCTCGGCGCGCAGCCATTCAAGGGTTTGGGCAATCTTTCCGGCTTTCCCGTGCAGGGTTTTTTCGGAGAAGAAGAAGTCGTGCTTTACACCCAGATCAGCAAGATCCGCCCGGATCAGATCAAGCATCGCCTCAAGAACCCTGTCCCTGATGAGGGCGAGCCAGTCGCTTTCCGGTTTGTTGAGAAACCTGCTGCCAAACTCCTCCGCCAGCGCCTCGCCCACCGGCACCAGATAGTCGCCCGGATAAAGCCCTTTTGGAATGTCGCCGATATCCTCGCCCAGTACCTGACGGTAGCGCAAAAATGCCGAACGGGCCAGCACATCGACCTGTGCTCCGGCATCGTTGACATAATATTCCCGTGTCACCTCGTAGCCGCAAAAATCCAGCAGGGATGCCAGTGCGTCTCCGAACACCGCCCCCCGCGTGTGCCCCACATGCATCGGGCCGGTGGGGTTTGCCGAGACAAACTCCACATTGACCCTGGTACCAGCGCCCGTTTCTGGCCTGCCGAAATCCGATTTTGCCTCAAGTACCACACGCAGCACCCTCTGCCAGACATGGGGAGCGAGCCGCAGGTTCAGGAACCCCGGCCCCGCAACCTCGACCGAGATGATATCGGGGTCTTCGCGCAGCACTTTGGCCAGTTCCTGAGCAACCGCGCGCGGGGTTTGCTTGAGTGCTTTTGCGCTCACCATGGCGATATTGGTGGACATATGCCCGTGGGCGGGGTCGCGCGGTGGCGCGACACTGGCGCGCTCCAGCAGGGCCTGAGCATCGGCATTTTCCGGGTAAAGCTCTACAAATGCGGCAGAAATCCGCTTCGCAAAACTGGCAAATATGTCCATGGGTCGGTCCAGAATTTCGCAGGTCCGCTGGCGTTAACCGAAATCCGGTCTGGCGTCAAACAGGCGTTCATACTCGTCCAGTGCATAGGGGTCGGTCATTCCGGCTATGAAATCCGCGATCACCCGTGCCCGCGCATGGTCGCCTGCTGCATGGTCTGCCCGCTTCCGCCATTCTCCGGGCAGGTCGCCTTGAACGAAATAGCGGGAAAAGAGTGCGGCAATCAGTTTCTCAGAAGCCGAAACCGGCCTCATCACCTCGGGGGCCCGATAAACATGAGCGAACAAAAATTCTTTCAGGCCCCTTTCCTTTTCATAAAACCCCTCCGAAAACACCACCAGCGCCTGCCCCGCCAAGCGCACCTCGTGGGGGGAACGAGGCGCCAATGCCGATAGGGCACCCTTGCTGGCTCCGATTACGTCTTCGATCATTCCGGTAATCAGGCGGCGCTGCACCTCATGGGCTTGCCGGGACTTCTCAAGATCCGGCCACAGTGCCTGCACCTCTGTGACAATCTCCCCGACCAGGGGCACGTTTTTCAATTGGTACAGGCTGATGACCCCGGCGCGCACCGCATCGTCTATGTCATGGGCGTTATAGGCGATATCATCGGCAATGGCGGCGACCTGCGCCTCAAGAGACGCATGAGTGCTCATCTCAAGGTCAAAGCGATCGGGCAAAAATTCGGGTTTTTCCCCGGACACCGGCCCATTGTGTTTGAAAATGCCTTCCAGCGTTTCCCAGGTCAGGTTCATGCCATCATGTTCGGCATAGCGGCTTTCCAGCACGCAGACCGTGCGCAGCGCCTGCAGATTATGCTCAAATCCGCCCCATTTCAGCATCGCCTTGTTGAGCGCCCGCTCTCCCGCATGGCCAAAAGGCGTATGCCCCAGATCGTGGGCCAGCGCGATGGCTTCGGCCAGATCCTCGTTCAACCCGAGAGCACGGCCCAGCGAGCGCGCAATCTGGGAGACTTCGAGCGTATGGGTAAGGCGCGTGCGATAATGCTGTCCCTCGTGGTGCAGAAACACCTGCGTTTTGTATTGCAATCGGCGAAAAGCCGTTGAATGAATAATCCTGTCCCGGTCGCGCTGAAATTCCGAGCGGGTGCGGCTGGGCGAAGTGCCAAACAACCGGCCACGGCTCCGGGCCGGGTCGCTTGCATATGGGGCGGTTTCTATTTTGCTCATCCAAGGCCCCTTCCCTTTGTGCCAACCTGTCCCTATCTTGAAGCAGACAGCGCGCCGCCCCCAAAAAAACGAGCCCGACGCCCATGAACGATATTGCACCCCAATCCGCTAGCGTTGAATTAACACAAAGTGCGGGAAAGCAGATTGCAAAAATCCTGGGCAACGAGCCTGAAGGTACTGTGTTGCGTATCGCCGTTTCTGGCGGCGGCTGTTCGGGGTTCCAGTATGAGTACAAGCTTGTGCAGGAAAGTCCGGCTGAGGACGACCTGGTACTGGAAAACATGGGCGCAACCGTGCTGATTGATGCGCTCAGTCTTGAGTTCATGGATGGCGCGAAAATCGACTATGTGGACGACCTGGTGGGCCAGGCCTTCAAAATCCACAACCCCAACACCGTGGCCTCATGCGGATGCGGCAACAGTTTTACCGTATAGACAGGAAACAAGGGGCCCACATCGGCGCGCCCACCACGCCACAATTTACCGCCGCATCAGACACAACCGCTTGGCCACCGGGTTCTCCACGGCGTCGCAATCCGTGGTCACGGCCAGATTGATGCCCCCGCCACGATAGGGCGGCTGGTAGTCCTCGCTCAGTCCGGCAAGCACGCACTGCGACTGCTCCCAGCCCGAAGGAAATGCCTGCAAGTCCACCTGGTTCCATTTCGGGTGCCCGTTCTGCCGGAGCGCGTCCATATTCCGGTTTATCAGATAGGACACTTCAGACACCGCGTCACATGAGGCCTTGAAATAGGCATTGCGATTGGGGTCGAACTCATAGGTCATCAGCACGGCGCGCACCGCCGCGGTCATTACATCCTCGGTCTGCCAGGGATAGGTGCCGGCCCGGATTGTGGTGATGCCATAATAGTCACCCACCCGCGTTCCGGGAATGGTAACCAGTTTGAAATCATCATTGGGGCTCGTCTCGCTGAGCAGCCGGGTTGGCACCCCCGCCACATATACAAACGCGTCGATGTTACCGGCGCGCAACTGATCAAGCGCCTCCCCGGCTGAAATTCCAACTGAATTTCGCGGCCGGACATTTTCAATCTCGAACAAAAATGTCGCCGTCAGATTTGTGCCCGAGTTGGGTGCCCCGACTCCGACAACCCTGCCATTCAGGTCAGCAATCGTATTTATGCCAGTGCGCTTTGTGGTCACGATATGCACTTCCTCCTTATAGAGGGGGAAGGCAATTCTGGTGTTTCTCAGAATGGAGCGCATCTCGGCATCTTCAGAACGGAAGGTACGGATAAAGTCGAGCACATCGCTCTGCACAATCCCAAACTGGGTGCGCGGCCTGGACTTCACCGCGGCGATGTT